>NZ_JAUPTE010000022.1:0-81029 GCF_036701705.1 Microcoleus sp. w1-18aA5
GTTTTTGAGCAACAGCTTGCCTTCTGCTAAAAGGCTGCTACTTTTAGCTGCACTGATTTTTTAGTCTAAACTACAGTTATAAGTTTGACAAGATTGGTAATTTCGTTGCTTTTGCCACCCCAAAATAAAGGCATTCCACAAATCAACTACCCGCTTTAAATAACCAGATTGAGGCGGAGGTTGGGGTGGTATTATACCTGGATGAAAATATTTCACAATTAATAGACAGTTTCGCTCGTCAGAAGTGCGTGTATAGCTTAGCTTATCGGCAATTTTGCTAATAAGTTTTATGCCTATTCCACAGGAGGGAAGATCATTTATACTATTTCTCATGTTGCTATCCTTTCTCATTATTTAATAGGTAATTTTTAGAGACACAACAGAATTGCATTCTGCAAGGTTAATTTTGCCTGATTTATGGCTGACTTTTCCCGTATGCCCTGCAGTTGTTGTCAGGATCATTTTCTCTTTGTTGCTGGGGTCTTGACAAACTCAGTTTGCGATCGCTAAACTGATCTAAAATTGACATTGACAATTAGAGAAGTAAATTATATAATGACGACCCTCAAAGCCTCTGAGGAGGGATTAGTAAAAATTAAGCAAGCGAGAAGAGAAAGGGGCTCGACAATAGAAGACCCCAAATGGTTAGTAGAAGCTAGTCAAAAATTAGAACCCGATCGAACTTGGACAGAGGCCGGCCCCTATGCCGATGGCCTGTCGCTGCCAACTTGGAGGCGCTTTTTAGCAGGAAGAGAACCCATTAAAGCTAATGCTTTCAAGGCTTTTTGTACGGTTTTACAGTTGAATTGGGAAGAAATTGTCGATCGTCCTCCTGTAGCCCCCTCTTACCAAGGGAGGGTTGGGAAGGTTAGAGATTGTTGCCAACAGCCTATTGATGCGGTAGTGGAAGAGATACGGCAAAAATGCCACAGCAAAATCCAACAGCTTTACAGCAAAATGCAACTGTTAGATATTGCACAGCCCGTTGATGTCAGCAACCTCTACGTTGAAGTCAACATTTTGGAGGAAATTACCAGTTGGCAGCCGGGAGAAATTAGCGACTTACTGAGAGACTTCAACCCAGATGCAGATAACTTTAACCGCTTGGGTTTAGGCAAAGTACGCCAGAAACGAGTATCAGGATTGGATGCGGTGAAATATCACTCTAAACTGATGGTACTCGGCAAACCTGGTTCCGGTAAAACTACTTTTTTGAAACACATTGCCATTCAGTGCGATCGCTCAGAATTTGAAGCACACAAAATACCGATTTTTATCTCTCTGAAAACCTTTGCTGAAATCGCTAATCTTGACTTATTAGAATATATCAGCGACGAATTTGCCAGTTGCGGAGTTGAGGCGCGATCGCAAACTGAATCTGTACTTAGTCAAGGCCGAGGTTTGATTTTATTGGACGGCTTAGATGAATTGCCCGAATCTGATAGCGATGCAGTCGTCAGACAGATTCGTCAGTTTGTCCAAAAGTATTACAACAATCAGTTTATTATTACCTGTCGAATTGCCGCTGCTAAGTACCGATTTCACGACGAAGCCTTTACCTGTGTTGAGGTAGCGGATTTTACTTGCGAGCAAACCGCTGCCTTTGCTAAAAATTGGTTTGCAGCATTTTCCCAGAATCTTGAGGCAGGGAAAGCTTTAGCCTCTCAATTTATAGAGACGCTGACACTGCAAAAAAATCAGCAAATTCGAGAACTAGCAGTAACGCCAATTTTGCTTAATCTGACTTGTTTGGTATTCCAAGCCAAAGCAGATTTTCCATCCAACCGAGCCAAGTTGTATGAGGAAGGAATGGAAATTATGCTCAGAAAATGGGATGAAACTAGAGGCATTCAACGGGATGAAGTTTATCGAGATTTGAATTATTCCCGCAAACA
The DNA here is from genome assembly GCF_036701705.1 of Microcoleus sp. w1-18aA5. Lineage (NCBI taxonomy): Bacteria > Bacillati > Cyanobacteriota > Cyanophyceae > Oscillatoriales > Microcoleaceae > Microcoleus > Microcoleus sp. w1-18aA5. Next base: position 1,896 of record NZ_JAUPTE010000022.1, read on the forward strand.
ACATTTACTTGCTTTTGTGGCCGCTATTACTTTTGAGCATGGCGATTATTTTTTTGAAAAAAATACTGTTCAGGAATTGATTGCCGACTATCTGGCTAACTTACCCGATGCCACAACTGACCGCGTTCATTTAGAAATGGATAGTGAGGTTGTCCTGAAGGCGATCGAGACACAACATGGATTATTAGTGGAGAGGGCAAGAGGGATTTATTCGTTTTCTCATCTAACATTTCAAGAGTATTTCACTGCTATAGAAATAGTTAACAATTCCGATCCACAAGTTTTGGAAAAACTGGTCAGCCACCTAACCGAGAAGCGTTGGCGAGAAGTCTTGTTGTTAGCAATTGGGATGTTGGAAAAAGCTGATGACTTATTGCTGTTAATAAAACAGCAAGTTGATGCACTCGTCGCTGACGATGAGCAGTTACAGCAATTCCTACTCTGGGTCAACAAAAAATCCCTTTCTGTTGATTTTCCCTACAAACCTGCGGCAGTTAGAGCATTTTACTTTACCCTTGAATATCCCCTCCTTGACTGTGGCTTTGCCCTTTCTCTTGACCCTTATCTGAAAAAAGTTGTGGGACAAGCTCTGGAACAGGTTCTTAACCTTGCGCTTGAAGGTGCTCTTGACCTTGCCCTGAATACCGTCCTTAAGGATGCGCTTGAGCCTACTCTTGGTTACATCCGCCTTACCATTGAACGTACCCTCGTCCCTAACCTTGACCTTGTTCTTGACTGCCACCTTGTACCTTCCCTTAAGCCTGAACAAAGGCAAGCGATACAAGAACTTTTGCAACAACTGCCCGATCCAAAAAGTGACAAAGAGATATTTGCAAAATGGTGGCAAGATAACGGTCAGGCTTGGGATAAGCGATTAAGACAAATGATGATTTTGTATCGCGATCTGGGTCGCGTTTGGCAGTTCAGCGAAGAGGAGAAGTCATTGCTGAGGAAGTATTACAATGCTAATAAATTGCTGGTATGTTGCCTCAATAGCGGTTGTAACGTATCTCCTGCTGTGCGGCAGGAAATTGAAGGAACATTGCTGTTGCCGATCGCAAATCTGCAAAAAACCGATGACAAGTGCGCTCGCCCGGTCTAATTCCACTCGCTACCTACTCCGATATCAAGATGCGATCGCCCCACAATTCGTCATTCAAAGCCAGGGAAGTGTCAAAGGATCTATCCACCTTGAAAAACTGGGAAAAACGGCAAAAGCCCCCTTTTTTAGGGAGCTTAGCAACTGGCGTTATTGATCAAAACAGAAATTCTACTGCGCCTTTGGCAATGACTTTTGAGGGGTTGCTACACCAACTTTGGGAATATCCATGATCGGTGCATTCACCCCAAGCATCAAATCGTTGGGATTAACCATCTCCACCAGAGGCTCGTTTAAAGCCATAATCAAACCGTCAGATTCAGCAGGAACGGGCGATCGAGCAAACTGAGGAGCAAACAATTGGCGATCGCCACCGATACCGGACACCACCGCAACCAACAAAGCTGCGATCGCACCTCCACCCAAAATCCAAGTTTGTTTCGGCTTGCGTTCCACCCGCTGCAAAACCTTCGTCGCCAACTCCTCGGCAGATTGTTCCGCAGCAGGTACCGGCATTGCCTGAAAACTCTGCTGCATCATCAGCAGTCGCGAGTACAAACGCCTCGTAGTGGGGTCATTTGTCAGCCACTCCTCAACTTGCCGGCGTTCTGTCGCCGTCACTTCACCGTCTAGGTAGGCACTTAGCAATTCAAAGCGATCGCGCATCATAGTAGTTACATTGCCCTGGGCATAATTGTTGTTAACTTGAGTTTCAGCGAGTGAATCCCCAACACCTTGCTGATTCTGATTTTTATCCGATTCAAAGTTATTATTCATAATTTCAGACTTGCTCTAATTGGGGAATCACGCACTCGCTATTAGAATGATTTACTGCTTATTTATATTTTAAAAGAGAAGTTTTGATGTCACAGCAAACATCACCAAATCTTCTTAACCCACCTCTGAAATTACTCTTGTTAATTACCATCGAGATACTTTTGCAATTCCAACTGCAATCTTTGGCGAGCTCTAGCAATTCTCGACTTGACAGTTCCCAGAGAAACTCCCGTCATTTCGGCTATTTCCTCATAGGCTAAACCTTCAATTTCTCTTAAAATAATTGTCGTGCGGAATACTTCAGGCAAATCTGCGATCGCCACCCGCAACTGGTCGTAAAATTCTCTAGTTGTCAAATCTTCATCAGGCCCCGGACTGTCTGCCGGAATTTCCCAATCAACCTCGCCATCTTCCAGAGTACGGGGTACGTCCAGCGACAGCGGAGTTCGCACCCGTTTGCGCTTCCGCAACTCATCGTAAAACAAATTAGTGGCGATGCGGCTCAGCCAGCCCCGAAATTTAACAGGCTCTTGCAAACGGTTAATATTTCGGTAGACCCGAATCCACACTTCCTGAGCCAAGTCTGCTCGGTCTTGCCAGTCAGGGGCCAAGTGATAGAGAACCCTGTCTACGTGGGACTGATACCGCTTCAACAGTTCTGAAAAGGCCGTGGTCTCAGGTCGATTTCCTTCCTGACACCGCAACACCAAGTCATAATTAGAGAGTTTTTCGGCTGGCAATTGCACTCTTTGAACGGTCGCCACAACCGCAGACCAGGACACGGAAATAAAGTCGCTCATCGGTGGAATTGGCTCATCGAACATTCCACACTTTTTGACGTTAGGGGCTCGTAACAAGTTCCCCTCTGCAATCTCCAATCTGAAATCTCAAATCTTAAATCCCTTGACTAATGCCCGACAACCTCGCACGCTCCAATACTAACCCAACTGCTAGAACCGTCAGCCCAATGTTCCTTTTTCCAAATCGGTACATTGTGTTTGAGCGTATCTATGGCGTACTGGCAAGCTGCAAAGGCTGAGTCCCGGTGGGGGCAGCCAACAGCCACCACTACGCTGATTTCGCCCACCTGCAAGTGTCCGACACGGTGGTGAATAGCGACCCGATTGACCTCGGCCCACTGGCGGCGGATTTCAGTAGCAATTTCCTGGAATACTCGCACTGCCATCGGTTCGTAGGCTTGATATTCTAGGGAAATTACTGCTTGACCGTCAGTTTGGTTGCGGACTGTACCGCTCATCATTACCACGGCTCCGTTCGCGGGGTCATCTGCCAAAGCGTATATTTCCTCTACAGACAACGGCGCTAAGGTAATGGCGAAGCTGTCTGATTCATGGCGTTGAGGAATTGTGCCGATCGAAAGTGTAGCGAAGGAGTTCATTGCGAAAGAAGTGGTGCTGGAGAAGTTAATTGATCTTGACACAAATCAAGTCGCGATGGATTTGTCTTACATTCTTGTCGGGGACATAGGGCGACTAATCTTGAGACCCATCTTGTAGCACTGCCGAGGGCCCGGCGCCATCGCCCCGAACTTCTGCACGAGTGCGATCGGCTACACTATGACTGACCCGAAGCAAATTAAGATTGTGCTTGAAGACGAGCCGGATGCTTGTTCGATCGAATTAACTGCCCATCTTGCTGTAGCAATTCAATAAATAAGTAGCAAAACAAGTAGTGTCATTCGCAACTCAGTACAAGCAATTCCCAACCCCAATCGATAACTTCGTTCCCTTTTTAATGACACAGTTAAGTTTAATTCTGCCCGGAGTTCTAATCCGCGTCGGCAAAATTTTTAGCAGCAGATGTAAACTTTATTTATTTTTTTGTTCCGGAAAGCTACATAAATGACATGATATACCTGTGCAGAGTTCAGGAACATTAGCCAATACTCGGCAAAAGCAAGACCTTAACGCCCTTTTGTGGCTTTTATGAAACATAAGTTAATAATTTGGGCTGTTAATTGAGGTTTTGACCTGAGTCTGCACCAAGAAAGGTTAACAACAATCACGAGGAAACTATGGAAGCACTAGCATTGAGCCACTCTTTTGTTGCTTATGAATCTCCAGAGTCCGAACTCCAGGTCAAGTCGTTAGACCAACTGGGCTTGAAAATTCCTAATTCTGCATGGATAGGCGTTGCAGGTATGGCAGTAGCTCTATCTGTTCTGAGTGTCGGTGGCGAAGCCCAGGCTGCAGGTTGCTACCGCAAGTGTGGCCATCGCGCCCATCACAGCCATCACAGCTACGCCAAAGTTGTCACCAATGGCGGCCGACTGAATATCCGCCACCGCCCCAGTAGCTGTTCTGGTGTAATCGGCAAGTTATATTATGGAGACCACATCAAATTGACCGGTCGTTACAAAAATGGCTGGGCCCAACTCAAAGGTGGCGGCTGGGTATCTGCGTCCTGGCTCTCCTAACTCTTAACTAGATCACTTTACATTTCTAGAAAGAGTTTTAATCGTTACCCGGTCAGACCGGGTAACGATTCTTGTAAAGAGGCGATGGAGAGTGAAAATAATCAAATATCCGAAATTCATGACTAACAACTAACAGCCTAAACTTTACCGCCGCCGATTAGATAAAGTAATGCCATCCGCACCGCCACGCCGCTGGTAACTTGCTGAGATATCAGGCTAAACTGGGCATCGTCCATCAAATCCGAACTAATTTCCACGCCACGGTTAACTGGGCCAGGGTGCAACACCTTCACATCCGGCTTGCAGAGTTTGAGCCGATCGCGCGTAATCCCGTACAAAGAATGGTACTCTCGTAAACTCGGCAGCAAATGGTCGCTCATCCGTTCCTTTTGCAGCCGCAAAGTCATCACAAAATCAGCATCGGCCAAAGCCGGTTCAAGCTGCCAATGCAAAAATAATTTGCCTTCCCTACCATCGCCACACTCAGCAAACAACAGCGGTAGCAAAGTTGGCGGCCCGGCCAAATGAACCTCTGCCCCAGAAGCCGTTAGACTCCAAATATTAGACCTAGCCACCCGCGAATGTAAGATATCCCCCACCACAGCAATTTTTTTACCCGCTAAAAGTTCCAGCCGCGGACGTTCGGTATCTAACAGAGCACAAATAGTAAATAAGTCTAGCAAACCTTGCGATGGGTGTTCGTGCTGGCCGTCTCCAGCATTGAGAACGCTGACTCTCGAACCCAAGCGATCCATTTCCGAAGCAATTGTGCTCGGAACTCCAGCTTGTTCGTGCCGGATTACCATCAAATCCGTTCCCATCGCCAGATAAGTCTTAGCCGTATCCAGAATAGTCTCCCCCTTCGTTAGAGAAGAACTTCCAGGGGTAAAATTCAGCGTATCCGCTGACAGCCGCTTCGCCGCCAACTCAAAACTATTGCGAGTCCGGGTAGAAGGTTCAAAAAACAAATTCGCGACCACTTGACCCTGCAGGGCCGGCACTTTCTTCGTGCGGCGGCCGAGCACATCCCGAAAACTGGCTGCAGTTTGCAGCACCGTATCGTATTCGTCCGAGGTAAAATCAGCCAGAGTGAGAATGTGTCGCCTTGTCCAAGTCATACAATTTTAGATTTGAGATTTTAGATTTTAGATTGACTCAATCAGGACGGACGATGGGTTGGGAACTTGCTTGTACGCCCGCCCTGCTGTCGCCTTTGAATGTTCGATCGACATTTAGGGGTGGCGATCAACAGTATCCAACAATTTTTGATCGCTTTTGCGGTGAGTAGAGCTATAATCAGTTTATGTAGTTCACATCCCACTCTCACAGCGAACCCAGCGTCGAAGGTGAAACAGGTGTGGTTTACCCGCAGGAAAGCGGAAATTACGCTGTAGCAGCGAAAGCGCAGTAGTTGCAGTTTCTCCTACCCAAACTCAGCCTTGTCAAGAACAAGCCGAACGCAGCTCTTGCATCTGCCACTATGTGGAAACAATCGAGGTGGCAAACCTCCCACTGTCGATCGACAGCATATAGCGGGACATTTTAAAGATGATTAATTCTTTGAAGTCGGTCTTGACTCTTCAGTCCTGCTTATAGGCCCTTGTCAAAACGAACTGTGTTAAGATACAAGTTGAATATGTAGCTTCCCGACAAAAATCTACACGTATCTTGGCGAGACTGTTCTTGGCGAAACTGCGGTAAAAAGTGTGAGATCGGAAGTGGTAATTCACAAAATTTAAACAATTCAAGAGGTATTATGAGCCAGAAGGTTATACAGCCGATGGTTAAGTTCCAGCGTCAGGTGCATTCTCTTGTCACGTCTGACATTATCAAACCGACAGACAGTATTTGGAAAATTGCTCTGCTTTACGGCGACGAATGGCCGTACTGGAAACAGCAATTGCTAGAGTTTGATTTTTCTATGCAAGACCCCGTGAGCGAGTTGATAGCTGTAGAAGCTTGGGACGAAGAATAACAGAGAAGACGGAGGACTGGGGTGTCGGAGAGAAATTTCGAGGCGATCGGTAAATTTTCTTTCATAAATTTCTGTTGCTAAATTCTTCCCTCTTCCCTCTTCCTAATCAATTCTGACTTTTGGCTTTTGAGTTTTGAATTCTGACTTCTATTTAAAGGGAAGCTGCTAAAGCTCGAGCTAATTGTTGAGCAGTTTGAAAACGATCCCCAGGCTTAGCTGCCGTGGTTCGCAAAATGGTGTCCCGCAGCTTGGGGGCGATCGTCGGAATATTTTCGATCTTAAACCCGTAACCTCCAGCTATTTTCCCGTAAAAGTTTTGAGGGCTTTGGGCCGTCAGCAAAAAAATCAAAGTAGGCCCAATGGCATATAAATCCGACTGAGGGAGAGGCTGTCCCCGGTCTTGTTCTGGTGCGGTGTAGCCTTCAACGCCGATGCGAGTCCCTGGTGGAGTGCCGATTTCTTTAACGGCTCCAAAATCCAGCACTGTAATGCAATTGTCGCGGTGGCGCACCAGCAAATTAGCTGGTTTAATATCCCGGTGGACGATCGGGGGTTTTTGAGAGTGAATGTAGTCCAAAACCTCACAGGTTTGGATCATCCACTCTATTGCTTGTTGGGGAGCAACTGGCCCGCGGTTATAGATGCGTTTTTCTAAATCCTCGCCGTGGAGCATTTCCATCACCAAGTATTTTTTACCCCCTTCCACAAAAAAGTCAAAAAACTGAGGAATTCCCGGATGGTGGAGGGCTTTGAGAGTTTTAGCTTCACGTTCAAACAGTTCTTGAGCTTTGGCGATTTGAGCCATATCAGCATTCATTTCCTTGAGGACTACCAGAGAAGCAGCGGGGGAAATTCCGGGTTGTTGAGCTTTCGCTTTATCTCGATCCCAGGCTAAAGTCGTTGTCCCCATACCGCCTTGGCCCAAAGTTCGCAGCACTTGGTAGTGACGCACCGTGCGATCGACTTTAATCGGTTCGCCGCAGTGGATGCAGAATAAATTCCCCGGCGGGTTTCCCGCATGGGTACACCTCGGGGTCGCGAGATTGACAGTGGGGTTCGCCTCAATTTTGCCGCCAAGTTCAATATTAATAACTTGGAAATGCAGAATAGGGCCGCCTCGTGCCAACTGGATCAGGGCACCGTCGGATATCCAACCCTGAGACATGAGAATACCGTTTACCAAAGTGCCATTTGTCCCCGAATTGACTAAGTACCACTGACTGGATCTCCCGTTATTAACTCTTTGCAATTCCAGATGTTGCCGCGACACTAGAGCATTGGGGATCACAACGTGATTGTCTGGAGAGCGGCCGATGCGAATAATGGATTCGCTCTCGAAACTCCACTGTTGCAGGGGGGTCTGTTTTTCTGGATCTAAAAGAGTCAGCAGCATTTTCGATTGATGTGGTTGAACTCCCTGATGTGGCAGTGAGAGTTGGCGGAAATTTACAGATTTGGGGCGTAGGGCTTTAAAAAATTAGAAATTAAAAATTAATTATGAGCTTCAGACGTTTTTTTCAGGAAAACTTTATAATATCCTGATTATGATTAAAGATTTCATAAACAATAAGTGATCAATAGTTTTTGGGGAACAATTATTCGTAAAAATTCTGAGGAGTCGATCGCTCCTTAAAACACAGTCTATCAATTTAAAAATTGCAACAACAAAAACTAGGTAAACAATCGCTAAACTTTTACGTAAATTTGATGTAGCAGCAGATTGTGATGTCAGCCCCACATATATATGTAGAGCAGACACTTCCCACGTTGCCCCGATAGCGATCGAGTATAAAACAGATTTCGCATTAGCCAGCCTGCGGACTCACTTCATTTTAGTGGATTTTTTTTCATTAGACCAACTATTTTTGTAAGTAAAAGCTCTTTCAACTATGATGAATCCACTTACTCTCAAGCAACTTTTTCCGGTAGATTCCCTGAACAGAGTCTCAAAATTAAAGCTACGGATAAATGGTTGGTACTCTACAGCTTGTCTGCAATAGTATGGGTCTGTAATCAGTTTTTGATCACTCAAACCGAAGCTGTTTTAACACCAGATAGCTAAGAACAGAGCGAGCAGTAAAGCCTTGCCCGGAAACGGCAGAAGCTGTTTTTTTCTCTGCAAGAATTGCAGGTTTAGCCCAGGGCGTCACGTAGGAAAGACGCCACCTTTGAAAAAGTTGGCAGCATCCACATTCTAAAATCGAAATGCGCCTACCTGCGCCCGAATGATAATTGCCGTGATATTGTCGTGACCGTTGCGTTTGTTACCGAGTTCAATCAACTGGGTAACTCCCTGGTCGAGATCAGCTTGGGGATTGAACAGGGGTTCGAGAGTGTTCTGCCAGTGACTTTCCAACAAATCATTATCTGTCAGGCCGTCGGAAGCCAAAATTAATAAGGTATCTTCGCACAAGTCTAAAAACTGCACGTCAGGCTTGAGAAAATTACTGTCTCGCGGGCCGAGGGCTTGAGTTAGTTGATAGGCGTCGGGACGAGCATAAGCAGTTTCCGGGTCAACTCCGCGCTTAATTTCGCGCTGCCCGACTTCGTGGTCTGAGGTGATTTTTTCTAGGGTTTGTCCCTTTCTCAGTCGGTAGAGGCGGCTGTCGCCGACGTGGGCAACGGCGAAGTGGGTGTCTTGAACTAAGACTGCGACTAGAGTTGTGCCCATGCGGGCGCTGCCGGAGCGTCCGTCCTTTTGATTGATTTCAAAGATGGCTTTGTTGGCTAGCAGCACTCCCTCGCGAATGGTGTCTGCCGGAGGTAGTTGATTTTCCCAACGGGTTTGAAAGAATTCTCTGAGGGTTTCAGCCGCTAGTTGGCTGGCTACTTCTCCGCTGTCGTGTCCGCCCATGCCGTCGCAGAGAATGTAAAGCCCTTTGGTTTGAAAAATGCGACCGAAGGAGCTTTCGAGTTTGTTGAGCTGAGTCCAGATGCTGAAGAAGTCTTCGTTGTGGTCGCGCGTGCGGCCAACATCGGTGAGACCTGCGTCTTCTAAGCTGTAAATCTGAAGTGGCATGGGCTGGGTTAAGACCTCGCCCACCTCGGGGGGCGACTCGTCGGGACTGCGGTAATGCCTGTGTGTCGGGGTTGAGCTTGGTGAAGGTGCGGGCTGGAGTTCGAGGGGAACTGTTTCTAGGCGCGATCGCAATTCTTCGATTGTGTTAATCTCGCCTCTGTACATTTGTTGCAGCAGTTCGAGCAAGGCGCCAAACTGAGTGCGATGATCGGACTGGCTAAATATCACCTGCCACAATTGCCCCAAATCTACCAATTGCAGGTTTGAGCCGGCGGGTTCGGGATAGAGGTATTGCAGCCGCAAAGAAGCCAAGGAAAAGGAAGAGTCGGGGTTGACTCGCAAATTTGTCAGTTCCAACAAGCTTTGCCGACAGCGCCAGGGTTCTAGGGCAGCCCACAGTTCTGTCATTTCGTGCAGCCAGTATAAAATTTGCTGGATGGAAGTTTCGGGCTGATTCCACCGTTCTACCAGCAGCGGCCATTGGGAGCAGTCTTCTAGGAGCAGGACTGCCTGTTCGTTGTCTGACCAGCTATCGTGAATGACTGGCAGGTTTTGAGAGAATTGCCACCGGAGTGCCAGGTAAGGTTCAGCTATGCCTTGGCAAAGCTCTGCTAAGGCGGGATTGGTTGAATTTTCTCCGCCTTTGATTGCTGCGGTATAGGGGGATGTTCGTCTGGCGACGCTGGCAGAGTTGGCTGCTAGCATGGCTTTGAGGGGTGACATTTCCAGTGGCTGACAGTCCAATACTGTTACTTCTACTGTGTCTGAGCGTTTTCTCGGCGGCACGGTTTCTAGGAGTTGGTAGCGCTGCTGAGTGTCTAAATAAGCTCCGGCTGGCTGGGAAGGGATTAAATATTCTGAATTGGGGATGGGGACTTCTGGAGATGGAGGGGAGGTGTCAGCTATGTTTGGGCTGTGGGGGTTCTCGGTTGCTTCCTGGATTTGTTGAGGCTGTGGTGCGGTTGTAAAATTGTGTTCAGATGGGGTTATTTCGCGCTCTGGTGCTGTAGTAGAGCTTTTTTCTGTTGTTTGCAAGGAGGCTGGTGCGATCGCCCCCACGGCTACCACAGCGTCTATTTCTGCGCTGCTGAATTCGGCGGCTTCGGTCTGTGGAGAAGTTGGTGCGACTGCTGTTTGGGGTTCGGGTGGGGTGGTGATTTCCGTTTTAATGGCGTCTGTGATTGGTTCAGGAGAGTTTTGGGGCGATGCGATTTCTGGAACCATCTCTGGTTTTTGCGGAAACTCGGCTGGGGGTAGGGTTGACTCGTCTGGCTCGACTGCTGGAAAATTCGATCGACCGCAGATAATGGCCCGCCACACTTGACCTGTTGCGACGCCACAATTCTGACATTCTTTGGCGCTAAAAGCGACTTGGGCACCGCATTCGTGGCAAGGTTTGTAAATTAGGGAATTTCCGCACTGTTGACAAAACTTGTTTGGATTGGGATTTTCAAATTGGCAGCGGGGACACAGAAGCATAGGGGTTTTAAATGAGAGATGGGCGAGCGAGTTTGGCGGTGGGGAGTTTTGGGTTTTGGGCTGTGAGTTAGGAGTTATGAGTTTTGGGCCTGACTCGCAACGGATAACTCGCATTGCCCTATGCCTTATTTTATCGGGATGAATTCAGAACTAAGATATTTCTTAGAACTGAGATGTTGCCTCCGTGTCAGGAATAGACCTCTTAAGCGAGACCGACAAAAATTTCTCTCGCTTCAGGAGACCAAAAGCCAGCCCCACCAGTGGTAACAGCGTGTGTAACCCATAAGCAAAGTTATCTCATGAGTGGAACGGGCCGGAGATTCCGTTCTTAACAATGGTGCAATATCTCAGTTAGAAGGGAATTGCTATAGAATCTTCTTGGAAAACGGTTTCTCGCGCGATCGACAAAATGGTCGAAAGGGGTACTTCACAGAAATATTTCCGCCGGAATTGTTCTTCGGAGACGGCTGCTAGGAATTGCGCTGCAAAACGGGCAGCAATCGGGGAATTTGGCACTGAGAATTGAAGGGATTGGCTATCTAATAAGGGTTTGGGGATTTGATCGGGCGCGTCTTGACGCTGTGCGGTTTCGGGTTGTCTGGTGATGTGGAAAGCTCGATCGCGATAATTGATTTTAAAACCGAGATATGTTAGGGTTTTGAACCCTAGTTGCAGCGATGTGTCGCTGATACCTAGTTTTTGGCGGAGTTGTTGTCTGGTGACGGGTTTGTTGGTGCGGCTGAGGTATTTGGCGATGCCGATTAGCTGTTGGCAGATTTGCTGTGGGGGTACGAGTGGAGGTAAAGTATAGGCGATCGCGAGTTTTTTCTGAGTGTGCTGTGCTTGCCGAAACCAGATCCGCAGTTCGTCCCAGCTTGCGGGGCATTCTTCGAGGACGATCGAGTTTTCGCGATCGACCTTTTCGGAATTGTAAACTAGATTGTTGATCGGCATTGGAGATTCTAAGTTTGTGCTAGCAGCTAACAACTCTTCATCGTTATTTCTATTGCGCCAGTCTACGATCCAATCTATTTTAGTCTGAGAATTTATTTGGCTGTCTTCCGTGCGTTCCCGCACTGCTACGAGACGCACTTCATACCGCGATTTGTAAGTATTAAAATCGAGTTCTACCGTAACATCGCAGCGGCCTTGGGGAACTTCGTTTTGATTGTGTCCCCACCAAATGCCGGGAAATCCCGTATCGATCGATTCATCCCTAATTATAAATTCTGTTTTGATATATTCTATTTTTTCCCCTTTCAAATCCTTAATTTTTTGATTCCAGAGATTGTCAAACCAGCAGTTTTCAATCAGCAATTTGGGTGCGGGGTTGCCCATACCGCACGGTTCGAGCAATTTTAGTTCTTGAAATAAGTCTTTGCCTAACTCGGAGACAGTAATTTTTAGGTCGGCTTGAACGGGGGCGGCTGTTAAACTATCGGTACTGTATTGTTGTCGCAGTTGCTGATTTACCGCATCGGTAAATAGGGGGATATTTTCAACTGCGAGACTTAATCCGGCGGCGAAGGGATGACCACCAAATCTGTGCAATAAATGCGCTTGGTCTTTGACTAATTGGTAAAGGTCAATTTGATTGGCGGAACGGGCGGAACCCCTGGCAATTTTGGATGGGGAAAGTGTTGGTGATTCTGAATCTAATAAGGATGTAAATTGCGTTTCCGGGGAATTTTTATTAATTTGTTCACTTCCTTCTGTGCTGAATAAAATCACGGGCCGGCCATATTCTTGGGCGATTTGTCCCGCTACTAATCCTAATACTCCTACGGGCCATTGAGGGTCGCTGAGGACGATGACGCTAGTAGTTGAGAGGTCGAGTTTGGCTAATTTGGTGGCGGCATCTTTGGCAACATCTTTTTGTAAAGATTTGCGCCGGGAGTTGGCAATTTCGGTTAAATTTGCTAGTTCTTCGCAGCGTTTTTTGTCGCGGCTGGTGAGGAGTTCTACGCAGAAGCTAGCGTCACCTTGAATGCGGCTGACGGCGTTGATTCGGGGGCCGAGCCCGAAGGAAATGTCGGTTGGGCGATCGCCCGATCTTTTGCACAGTTCGAGCAATTTTGCAACTCCTGGGCGGGTGGGATTTGTGAGTTGTTTTTGCAGTTGTTCGATTCCGAGTTGTGCTAGGTAGCGGCAGTCTCCTGTGAGTTGGACTAAATCGGCAATTAAGCCGATCGCTACTAATTCTAATAAATCTGCGATCGGGCGCTGCGGAATATCCGGTAATGTGTGATATAGTGCTTCAACTAATTTGTAAGCTACTCCAACTCCTGAAAGGTTAAATAATTGGTGGTTTGGGGGGAAGTAGCGGGGATTGATAATGGCTGTAGCTGGCGGGCGAGCTTCAGGTAATGTATGATGGTCGGTGACAATTGTATCGATGTTTAAGCTGGTGGCGTATTCGATTTCGGCGATGTTTGTACTGCCCGTATCGCAGGTAATAATTAAGCTAATTCCCGCTTTTGCTAAGGCATCTATTCCTGGGATATTGAGTCCGTGAGATTCGGTTAAGCGGTTGGGAATGTAATAAGTTAGTTGGTCGTTTTGAGCAAAAAATTCTCCCAGTCCGTCCCAAAGTACGGAGGTTGAGGTAATGCCGTCGGCGTCGAAATCTCCCCAAATAGCGACTTTTTCGCCGCTGTTTCGTGCTTGCTGGATTCTTTCTATCGCCCAGTTCATTTCTAGCCCGAATTCAAAGGGACTTGCTGGTTGGTAAAGTTGGGGATTTAAGAAACCGGGTATTTGTTCGGGGTTGTGAATTCCTCTATACCACAGAAGTGTAGCGGCATAGTTTCCGGGTAGTTCGGGTGCATGGTTTCTGACAGCTTGGAGCAGCCAATCTGGGGGTTCGGATAGGGGTTGAGTTGGTAAATTTTGAAGTAGTTCTGTCATTCGATTTTAGATTTTAGATTTTAGATTTTAGATTGTGACCACAGATGAATCTAGGGGCTTGTTTGTATGTTAAATAAAACTTAAACCGAGTAACTGGTAACTGGTTCCCAGGCTCTGCCTGGGAACCCATTTCCAGAGGCTCTGCCTCACTTACGATCGGGAAAATTGGAGGCAGAGCCTAGTAACGAGTAAAATATGGGGGCTTGTTTATATATTAAATAAATATTTCGTCGATTATAGCAAGATTTGGTAGCCAATCTGTGGGAGTTTCTGCGAGAAGATCTGCTGAGGGAGTTTTTGTGTCTGTTGTGCGGTTGCAGCGAGTGGCAAATTGACAGGAATCGCAAAGATTGGAACTAATTTCTACTTGGGGTAAGAATTCGCCGCCTTCGGTATAGCGCTGTCGCCAGTCGGTTAGCTGCTGTAATAGGTGGGTTAAATCTTGTTTGGTGCGATCGTGTTCTGTTTGGTTGTAATAAAACGTGAGTTTTTGCGGCGGTTCTTCTCCTTGCAATTGTACGAACCAGTATGTCATAGAAACTTGTTCGGGGGAATAGTCGCTGGTTTCTACTAAGACGTATAAATAGAGGCGAGTTTGCCAACTTTCGGCTATCCATTTTGATTTTTGAGGGCGGGGATAGGTTTTCCAGTCGAGAATTTGGGCGGCGTTTGGTTCGGCTATTAGCAAGTCATAGATAACGGTGAATAGGTAGTCTTGGAAAATTAGGGTGCGGGGGTGTTCGGCTTGGCGGAAAATTCTATCGCTATTTTCTGAATTGGCGAAAAGTTCGGGTGCTGTGTTGATAAATGCTGCTACACAGCGTCCCAGTTCGGGGTCTTGTTGGATGATGAATTCAATGGGAAGTCCGAGTTCTCGCTGCTGCATTAATAGGTGAAAGTGGCTTCCCCATGTGAGTTTTTCTTTGTGTTCTGGGGATGCGGTGGTGGCGAGTAGTTCGAGGTAGCTGTGTTGGAATTTGCGGGGGCATTCTTCGAGAATTTTGAGTTGGGTTTGGGAGAGTCGGAGCATTTTTTTATGATTTTAGATTTTATATTTTTTGGGCTGGTAAGCGAGGCTATTAATCTTTTTTTGACCGCAGATTGAGGCAGATGGACGGAGATGGACGCCGATAATTTTGATCGCGTTTTTAGAGGAGAGTACGCGCGAGCGTAGCTATCCCGTAGGGAATCGCACTTTTTTCCAAGTGCGATCGCTTATCCTTCACCCCAAGCACTTAAAAACTCGACTTGATTGTACATTTCCTCTGCGGATTTACTAGCTATAATTTTTAGCAAGCGACGCAATTGTTCCCCAACTGAATAATTCTGCTGTCCCAAGATTATCCCCATATGTTCTTCCCCTTGCGTGCTAAAATTAGTATGCAATCGATAAAAATCCCTAGTATTAAAACTAGAGGTTACTCGATGATTTTCATGAGCCCAATACAAAATTTCTTCATCGCTGCGAGACAGCATTCCTATTTCTGCCACAGAAATAACATCAACACTCCGCAGGCGTAGAGCATCTAGCAGAGCCGAATTCATCGCATCTTCGTCTAGCAGCAGTAGAATAATGCTCATGAATTTGTCTTGAGGTTTTTGTAGTGTAACTCTGCTAACTGTTCGTAAGCTTCTTGTTCCTCAGCTAAATCTGTATCAATCTCTTCTCGATTAGCATGATAATACGTTAAAGCTGCATAAACTTGTGCGATCGATAAGTGAGTCATCAGCCTAGCAATTTCTTCCGCACTGTTACCCTGCTTGTACAAAACGGCGATGCGGCGGACAGAAGTACCAGTTTCAGCAATAATCGGACGGCCGCCTCGAAGGTTGGGATTGCGGATAATTAAAGTCCCGATGTCTACTACAGTTGTTGTCATACATTTTCTCAAGTCACTTAACTTGATTATATAGATTTATTCTAAAAATGTGTAACTGTTTATGCCCTTGAGGGTTCTATTTAAGCGATAATTGCGTACAAGATTTAGAAGCATTAAGGGCGATTGCCTACGGGATAGCTACGCTCGATCGCACTTTTCGCCCACTTCTCTACAACTTCCCAATTTGTTGAGCAAACCACATCGCCGCCGTCCCATTTCCCTCACCCAAAAGTTTCAGAGTATCCGACAGCAAAGCAATTGGCAATCCCTCAAGCGCACCGGAAATTTCGCATTCTTGATATTTCCCGTTTTCCTGCAAGCGAAATGCCAAAACTCTCTCGCCCTTAATATCTACTACCCAATACTCAGGAATTCCCAAAGCAGCATACAACCGCTTTTTTTCATCTAAATCGCTGGCCAAAGTAGTATCGGCTATCTCCCCGACTAAATCGGGAACTCGCGACTGATTCAGATTAATTCGGCGGGGTTTCCCTTTTTGCCATTGGTGGAAATCTCCGCCGATGTATAAAACTTTATCTGGGGCACCCGCTCCCACTTTAGGTTTCTCAATTACACAACCGCTGAGAGAATCAAAAGTTTGTCCTATTTTGGTAGTAAACCACACGAAAAATATGATAGTAAACAGATCGTTAAATCTGGCGTGCTGAGGCCCTTCATTACCCATGTCTATCCAAAGATATCCTTCATAAAAAAATATTCTGGCTTTCTCCAAAGATGGATCTTCGCAGGCTGCTACATAATCTTCCCATGTCGCGGCTTGCCATTGGGGAATTTCTCCCACTTGAGACACGATGAATTTGGCAGTTGTAGAAGTCATGATTTAAAAGCAAATTGAGGATAAAATTATCCTAACTTAGGTTGATATTTATCTGTCGTGGTAATTGGTATTTGTCAATTTTTATAGCCCCCCTTTTTTAAGGGGGGGATCAGATCCTTGTGCTTATCGAATTGCTGTGGGCGCCGCAATTGGTACTTCTAAGTCTGGTTGCAAGTCAAAGACTACGACAAGCGTTGTTTGAGGCATCAGTTGACGCAGACACAGCAAGTGTCCGTCAGCATCCGATCGACTGCGAAATCGCCCCACAATCGCCCGCTGCATACTGGGCATGAGTTTGGCGATCGCCCAAGGGTAAAGGCGTTTTTGGTACGCGATCGCACTAGGATTCGCTGCGAATCCCTGTTGATAACCGTTTTGTGGCATAATCGTGTTGTATTCGTAAGGAGTACACAAAAGGCGTTAGTAAGTTTCTTGGCGGGAATGTACTAACGCCTTTTCCATTAAAATTCAAGCACATATCACAAGAATTGTCAATTGTCAATTCTTAACGCTAAGTTTTAACGGTTATCCTATCTGAAGCTTGTATCGGCTATGGATTTGAGGGTTTTAGTAAGTGTTGAATCGTTTGCATAAGTGATATATTTTTGATTTTTAACCGCAGATGAACGCGGATAAACGCGGATGAAAGAAAGATAAATTGAGAATGAGTTAAGGGGCGATCGCACTTAATCACACATCACAAAATCACTCTTTTGTCAAGACAAAAACACTGTCTTTATTCCCCCGTCCAATCCGCAAATCTTTATCCAAATAAGTGATATCAAGCCATCCCTGCTGTTCGCGAGTATCCAGCCCGAAATCTACAGCCGCGAACTTTTTCCCCGACTCAATCTCATCGATAAACTTCCCCGGAAATTCATAGCCAATCAACCTGCTTAAACCTACTATAGACCGCTCAAACTTCACCTGCACTCGCCGTTCGGAAGTTGGCTCAAATCTCGCTGCTACACTGACAATTCCTTCCAAATAAGGCAAGCCATAAAGTTCGCCAATGTTGTAAATTTTAGATTCTTTGACGCGGATAGATTGATAAATTTGACCCAATTTTACCAAGGGAAAACTGTCGAGATTCAGCAGTTCGCGGCTGGTGGTATACAATAACCGCCAATCACCATTTAAAAGCTCTCCGGCTTCGACAGGGCGTGATGTGGGGTTGTAATCTTCCAATTGGGCGATCGCACTTAAAATTGCTTGTTTGTCGCTGGGAGTCGCCAGCAAACCGCGATTCTTACCAGCAATTATCTCTAAGAGTGCAGATTTTCTCAGCATATATTTTTTTAGGAAGAGGGATGAAGAAGGAAAAATTATTCTTGAGTTCGCGTTCAATATTATTTATAAATTACGCGACAAGTCGTTTTTAGCGCGCTTATTATTGGGTTTGTCTGTGTCCAGTGTGCACCCTACATTGATTAATGACTAATAACTAAGATACCAAATTTCACCAGATAGAGCATCGTCCGATATAGGTATGCTAATTCTTGCTCGTTTTTAACGTAGCGTCGGATAACTTCCCCCACGCTGATCGCACCTTCCTGCTTAATTGTATCCAATATCTCCATCTGAATGTTAACAGATATTCTCCTATCTTCACCAAAACTGGTAAACCTAATTGTCTGTACCTGCTTTAAAAGTTCTGGTGTGGTGATCGCCCCCAGACTCAGTATCATCTCATTGCTTAAACTTCTAGTCGCATAATTACCCAATACCCGAAACGGATCGTCGCCTAGGGGATAAGGCGGCTTCCCAGGTTTTAAAGGTGCGGACTCCGATGCCCCCTGGCGAATTTCTGCTAATTCCCGCCACAATTGTTCGTAAGCAGCAATTACTACTTTCCAATCATAAATTTCCCTCGCCCTTTGTCTGGCATTTTCCCCCATCCGCTTTCTCACTTCTGGGTTTTCAATTAATTGGCACAACGCGCGGGTGCAAGCATCAATGTCAACTGCTGTGGCGAGGGAGGTGTGACCCATGTAAGTCGGCCAATTTAAGCTGCCGTCAAGATAATTTAAGGCTAAATCTAAACAAGATTCCGGGGGCGGGATGAGTGTGGGAATGCGGAAGCCGTCTATTTCGTGGCGTACAGATTCTTTGTATCCGTTCCAATCGGAGACTAGGGCCGGGAGTCCGTTCGCCATAGCTTCAATTGGCGTCAGTCCGAAGGATTCTTGAATGTTGTCGGACAGCGAAATGAAAATGTCGGCCGCCGACCAAATATTTATTCTAATTTCCGGCTGTCTCCCATCTAAAAAAATAGCATTCACGGAGGGACAAAATATTTGTGCGCTATTTTTAAAGTCGGGTTTTTCTCTCGGATCTTCTATCCAACCGGCTTGAATTAAGTGGATTTTGGCTTTTGTCTGTTGTGCGGCCCGTTCTAGGGCGATGTACATGGGTACCGGATGAGCTTTTGCAGAAAAAGTCAATCGACCGACAAATAACACAACTATATCTTCGGGAGAAATGCCGAGTTCTTGCCGTATTTGGTGGCGACTATTAACTGCTTCCACACCCTGCGGAAACGCGCTGCAATCGACTCCGAGGGGAATAACGGGGAATTTGACCAAAATTTCCGGTTTACCGCCGTTGCGCTGGGCTAAATATTCAGACCACTCCGTCATAACTCCTTCTACTGCTGTTTTCACGGCTGCAGAGGTGCAGATCAGGGCGTCCCAAGGCTGCATGGGTGCGGTTATCAAATCGCCGATCGCCTCCATGATGTATTGTGTACCGATCGTGTGAGTAACGCCACAAACGCTGTAGGCCCGCTGATCGACAAATCTGCGCGCCCACACCATCTGCGACAGAACCGGATCGGGTCGGTAAATTGTGCCCGGTTGAGATAGCAAATCCGGTCGTTCCATCGGAATCCAGCGAACTTTCCGAGGTTTTTGCAGCCAAGGTTGGATGTGCGAACAAAACTCCTTAAAGGTTGTTTCGCTATCGGCGCAACAGTAGAGAGAGTCGGCGGTTCCGTGTTGGACTAAGCTTTTGAGAAACCCTTCTCCGGCTGAATGACGCCCCAGAAGTTTTTTGCCTCCGGTGTGGTATCCCTCTTTGTTGTATAAAACCGCTGCCGTTATATCCATTCTGAGATTTATTGCTTGAGAGTTGACTGAAAAAGCCAGAGGGCATTCGGGCTCAGGCTTTGATGAAAATCCAGGAGACTGTTGTGAATCAAACCCTTGCCGTTAGGGAAACTTGCACAATAGGATCGCCTCGTGTCCCGCGATATCTTAAAGACGATCGTCTCAGATTACAATGCTTACGGCTAAAGAAGGATTGGCAAGAGCGGATTTTAGTGTTATCCTCATGCCCATGCTTGGGGGCGATCGCCTTTTGGGTCTCCCATCTTATCCGATCCGGAACCAAACAGTGCCTGTGGTATAATGCTTTAGCCTTGCTAAATGCCCGATTTGCAAGTGCTTGATCAAATTAGTAGTTCGTCGGCAAAACGTTACTTCACTCGATCGCGTCTTTGTCTTTAAAAACCGATAATCATGTACAACCCATCTCTGCGTCAAATTCCTCGCCACTTACCTGCGGATGTAATTCCATTAAAACAGCAATCTTCTCTTTTAGACTGGTTGGAATCTAACAACCGCCTGTTAGCAAGGGATGTCCAAGAACCCGACTATCTGCACGAAGAAGAAATTTCTGAACTTATGGCAGTTGACGACAGTCCTTACGATGATTTAGAAGAGGAAGTAGAAGAGGATGTGAGTGTAGGCGAAGAATAACGGGTAGAAGGGTGAATAAATCAACCGGAAACAGGGAAGAAAAACTCAGAGATTTCTCAATCTCCTGTATCGCACCCTATTCCCCATTGTCAATTGCTTATTCTCAAATAGTGTGTGGTGAGGAGTGTTATGGATAACTTTTTGGATGAGAAAATCCCTTTTAGTCTGCCTTTCAAACTTACAGGCAAGAATTTATTCCTGCTGCTGGGTTTGGGGCTCGGCACTGTAGCGATCGGTTTAGATGTAGTAGCGGGTAGATTTTTGAATTTACCTACATCGCTATTTATGCCGCTAGTTGTTTGTGCTTTAGTTGCGTCGGGGTTGGGCTATGCAGTTGTGCCCGTACTCCAGCAACTAAAAGCAGGACAAATTATTCGCGAAGACGGCCCCCAAGCCCATTTGAAAAAAGCGGGAACGCCGACAATGGGAGGCATCTTTTTTATACCCGCAGGGGTAGCAGTCGCTTTACTTTGGTCTAAGTTTAACTCAGATGTTGTTGCCGTATCGGCTTTAACTCTAGCTTACGGTTTCATTGGCTGGCTCGATGACTGGCAAATTCTGCGACGTAAGTCGAACAAAGGTATTTCACCTCGGATGAAATTGGCTTTGCAAATAAGTTTTGCTGCTCTATTTTGTCTGTGGCTTATGTTTCATCAACCTGCAATTTCTACCAATGTTGCTTTGCCTTTCGGTTGGGTATTGCCATTAGGTTTGCTGTTCTGGCCGCTGGCCGCTTTTGTGCTAGTTGCCGAAAGCAATGCTACTAATCTTACCGATGGTGTTGACGGGTTGATGGGAGGTTTGGGGGCGATCGCACTTTTGGGACTAGGTGCATCTGTAGCCTCAACTTCGCCAGAATTAATGATTTTTTGCGCTTGCATCAGTGGCAGTTGTTTCGGTTTCTTAGCACACAACCGCAATCCAGCCAAGGTGTTTATGGGTGATACAGGTGCTTTAGCTTTGGGCGGTGCGTTGGGTGCGGTAGCTTTATTAACAAATAGCCTTTGGATATTATTAATTATCAGCGGGATTTTCTTTGTAGAAACGCTGTCAGTAATTGCTCAAGTAGGTTATTACAAAGCTACAAAAGGGCCTGATGGCATCGGCAAGCGTCTATTAAGAATGGCTCCACTGCACCATCATCTAGAGTTGTGTGGCTGGTTGGAAACTCAGGTTGTTGGCATTTTTTATTTAACTAACGGGGCGTTAGTGTTAATGATTCTGATGTTAACTAGCAACATTTGAGAAGAGATTGCGTGACGGATTGCACAGGGGATGTAAGAGATATTTTCTACTATTTCATAGAAACAGGCAAGATGCCTGTTCCACAATAACTGAATGCAGTTGTGGAACAGGCATCTTGCCTGTTTAAGGCTCGGAAGTTATAATTTTGAGAATTGATATCCTCAGTTAATGCAATGGAAATTAGTAACACTTTTTAATTATTTGAATAACCGCGAAGAGGGTTCTAGGACAAAGGAAGAACTACATTTGCTTATTTATCTTCCTTAGCGCCTTCGCGGTTCGTTTAATCTTACTCAATATTAGTTATGCTATCGTTTACGGTTGTTTCTGAATGACTAAAACGTTTTTACCGGAGGTTTCGGTGGTTGTGCCTGTTTACAACGGCGAGAGGGATTTGCCGGAGTTGATCGAGTGCCTGCGATCGCAAACTTATCCGCCACACAGAGTAGAATATCTTTTAGTAGACAACAACAGCCGCGATCGCACTTCAGCAATTCTCGAAACAGCAGCCTCTAACCCCCCCTCAGTCCCCCCTTTGGTAGGGGGAGGAAGCAATTTCAATCCAATAACCATTCGCCACCTCAGTGAAAATCAGATTCAAAGTTCCTACGCCGCCCGCAATCAAGGAATTCGCGCATCCACAGGCGAAATCATTGTATTTACCGATGCAGACTGTCGCCCGGAATCTGACTGGCTGGAAAATTTAGTTAAACCCTTTGTTGACTTAGAAGTAGGAATTAGCGCTGGGGAAATACTCGCATTGCCCGGTAAAACTATCTTAGAACAACACGCCGAGCGCCAAAATACTTTATCTCAAAAACATACACTCGCTCACCCTTTTTGTCCCTACGGCCAAACCGCCAACTTAGCTGTACGGAGGCTCGTTTTACAACAAATAGGATTATTTCGCCCTCACCTCACCAGTGGCGGCGATGCTGACTTGTGTTGGCGGATTTTGCGGGAAACATCCTATCAATTACATTTTGCTCAAAATGCGATCGTCCGACACCGCCACCGTTCTACAATAAAACAGTTGCAAAGTCAATGGTATCGGTACGGCGAATCTAATAAATATTTGCACGAACTCCACGGTGTCGATTTGATGCGAGAATTCACAACAGGCGAATATTTTTACCGGCTGGCTAGGTGGCTGTTAAAGGAATTTCCGGTTGCGGCGGCAAAAAGTGCGCTCGGCTCTTCGGAGCTGGTAGACTTATTCAATACGCCGATCGGTTTTTTGAATGTTAGGGCAAGGGCGATGGGGCAGCGCCAAGCCAAACTTCCAGAATCAGCTTGGGACATTGAGCGGTTTTAATCGGCTTTAATATTTTAGAGCAATAAATCATTGTTCGATCGCACTTGCGATCGACAAATATTCGTTTGTACACAATCCGCCCCTATATATACCTATAAGTAGAGTTTATCGGTACCGATAAATATGCTGAATCAGAAATACGATAATTTAACGCAATACTTAATATAAAATTAATAAGTCTATTCTTTCCCCCTAGTCTCAAAACAACGAGTAACTCGAATTCTGACGCCAAAATAGCCTCTAATTCTGCCTTCTGGCTTTTCAGTGCTGTCGTCAGCGCGATCGTAATTATTCTCAGAATTTTAAATTTTTGTAACCTTTACAGGTAATGCCAATGGCTCAAATCTTACTCCAGACGGTTTGGTTTATACCTTGCTATCCACTCATCGGTGGAGTTCTGTCGATGCTGTGGTTTCCGGCAATTACCCGTCGCACGGGGCCAAGACCATCCGGTTACGTGAACGCCATCTTAACCTTGTTCGCTTTCTTACACGGCGTCATCGCCCTCACAGCTATTTGGAACCAACCAGCGCAACACCAGTTCATTCCCTGGCTGAATGTAGCAGGTTTAGACTTAACCATTCCCGTTGAAATCTCTGCTGTCACCGTCGGGGCGACAGTTTTAATTACCGGACTGAACTTGCTAGCGCAGATTTATGCTTTCGGTTATATGGAAATGGACTGGGGCTGGGCTCGGTTGTTTTCCTTGATGGGGCTGTTTGAAGCGGGGATGTGCGGCTTGGTACTGTGCAATTCTCTCTTCTTCAGTTACATGATTTTGGAAGTTCTGACTTTGGGTACTTACCTGCTAGTCGGGCTGTGGTTCAATCAGTCTTTGGTGGTGACAGGAGCCCGCGACGCTTTCTTAACCAAGCGGGTGGGAGATTTATTCCTGCTGATGGGAGTAGTCGCAATTCTGCCGCTGGCTGGAACTTGGAATTTTGACGAGTTGGCTGTTTGGGCTCAGACTGCAAAGCTTGACCCTACTGTAGCGACGCTGTTGAGCTTAGCTTTGATTGCCGGGCCGATGGGTAAGTGCGCTCAGTTTCCCTTGCACCTGTGGCTGGATGAGGCGATGGAAGGCCCGCTGCCGGCGACAATTTTGCGGAACACCGTAGTTGTGGAAACTGGTGCTTGGATTTTGATTAAGTTGCAGCCAGTGATTGCTTTGTCGCCGATCGGACTGAAGACAACTATTATTGTAGGCGCTGCGACGGCGGTTGGTGCTTCATTAATTGCGATCGCCCAAATTGACATCAAGCGCACGCTTTCCTATATAGTCAGCTCTTACATGGGCTTAGTATTTATCGCCGTCGGCACCGGACAAGCCCAGACAGCCCTGACATTAATATTTGCCTACAGCTTGGCAATGGGTTTGCTGGTGATGAGCATCGGTTCGGTAGTCTGGAACAGCATCACTCAGGATGTCCGCTCTCTCGGCGGTTTGTGGGGAAAGCGGCCAATATCGGCCATATCGTTTATTGTCGGTAGCGCTGGATTAGTAGGACTGCCGCCCTTCGGCTGCTTCTGGGCTTTAGAAGACTTCACATCCGGGCTTTCAGAAACTCACCCTTTCTTGTTAGGAATAGTGCTGTTTGTAAACGGCGTCACTGCTTTTGGCTTGGTGCGCGTCTTTGGTTTAGTTTTTGGCGGCCAACCAAAGCAAATGACCGAACGCTCGCCGGAAGTTCACTGGCCTTTTATCTTGCCGATGACTGTTTTAATGGGCTTTACTTTGCACGTTCCGCACTTGCTGGCTGCGTGGCATTTATTGCCAGGGGCAAGTTTGAATTATACCGCCACTGGACTGCTAGTTTTGTCAACGGCGATCGGCATCGGTGCCGGAGCATTTGTTTACCTGAACGAAAAATGGGAAAAACCGGTGCGAATTGGTTCTCAAGCCCTGCAAGACTTTTTTGCTTACGACTTTTACACTGCCAAACTTTACCGGGTGACAGTGATATTTGCAGTCGGTCTAGTTGCTCAAGTTATCTCTTGGGTCGATCGCAATATTGTTGACGGATTCGTGAACTTAATCGGTTTTGCAACGGTTTTTGGCGGGCAAAGCCTCAAATACAACGTTAACGGTCAAACTCAGTTTTACGCCTTGACAATTCTGTTCGGAGTGGCAGTTTTGGGACTGCTCATAAGCTGGCCACTTCTAGCTCGCTTGTCGCTGATTGTGGGCGGGTAAAGAAATATAAGCTTGAAGATTTTAGGTGGCAGTTTTCATCTAAAATCTTAAAAACATGAAGTCTTGAACAAAGATTTCAAACTCGTTCAAATAAGGCAGCATAAATGAATTCAGACCACAGACAATTCAATCTTTCCCGGCGCAATTCCCTCAAATTTGTCGCAGGTGCTATTGGTACAGGGATACTTGCAGTAGGAGCAGGCGCTGATTTCGCTGCACCTGAACCAGCAATTGCTCAAACTGACTTGACTCCCGACACAGCTCTGAAACAGTTAATGGACGGCAACCAGCGGTTTGTTGACAGCAAACGCCAAAACCCCCACCAAGACTTTGGGCGCCTCACCGAAGTTGCCAAATCTCAAAAACCATTTGCTGCTATTCTCGGCTGTGCAGATTCCCGCTTTCCTTCGGAAATTATCTTTGATCAAGGATTGGGAGATTTATTTGTCTGTCGTGTGGCCGGAAATGTTGTTACTCCAGAAGAAACTGGCAGCCTAGAATTTGGCACCCTGGTATTGGGAGCAAAAGTGCTTGTGGTAATCGGGCATAAACGTTGCGGTGCGGTAGACGCAACCATTAAAGGAGCTCAAGTTCCCGGCCAGATTGGCAGTTTGCTCGATGCGATTAAGCCTGCTGTAGAAAGCTCGAAAAACCAAACGGGCGACAAGCTAGAAAATGCTTCAAAAGCCAATGTTGTGCTCCAAGCTAACAAGTTGAAAGCCTCTCCAGTTATCTCTAAGTTAATTGCGGAGAATAAACTGAAAGTTGTTGGTGGGTATTACGATTTAGACACGGGTCGAGTCACTATTCTTTCTGAGTCGTGATGAAAACTGGGATTGATAATTGGCAAAAGTTTAACATCTAAACTCTCAAATTATCAAAGACAAGAGGCTGCAAAATAGATTGTTCACTCTTCACTCTTCACTTCACACATTATGCTTAGTGCCTTGCTCTGGTTGCCCGCGTTGGGCGCTGCGGTAGTCGGGTTCCTGCCCGGAAATATCAATGGAATGCGTCTGCGTTCAATAGCCTCGGCTTTTGCGGCAGCTATTTTCATTTTGAATATCTGGCTGTTGACTCAATTCGATCCAGCCAATTCGGGACTGCAATTTCAAGAATATTTGCCTTGGATTCCACAATTAGGTTTGAGCTACAACTTGGGCATTGACGGCTTGTCGTTGCCGCTGCTGGTTTTAAGCGCTTTGCTGACGCTATTAGTCATTTACGGCACCGGCGAAAAGATGGAGCGCCCCCAGCTTTACTATGCTTTGATTTTGCTGATCAATGCTGGTATTGCCGGAGCTTTGATGTCTCAAAATTTGCTGCTGTTTGTACTGTTTTACGAAGTAGAATTAATTCCTTTTTACCTGTTGATTGCGATTTGGGGCGGAAAGCAGCGGGAATACGCTGCCATGAAGTTTTTGATCTACACGGCAGTTTCGGGACTTTTAGTGCTGGCAGCATTTTTAGGTGTGGCTTGGCTGAGTGGGTCTTTAAATTTCGATTACAGTGCGATTACCACTCAAGAATTGCCGAGAAATTTGCAGTTAATCCTGCTAACAATTTTGCTAATTGGGTTGGGAATTAAAATTCCCTTGGTGCCGCTGCACACTTGGCTACCGGATGCTTACGTCGAAGCTTCGCCAGCAACAGCAATTTTGCTGGGAGGGATTCTGGCGAAGTTGGGAACTTACGGTTTAGTACGGTTCGGCTTACAGATGTTTCCCGAAACTTGGTCGATTATAGCTCCGGTTTTAGCGATTATTGGGACTGTGAGCGTGATGTACGGGGCTTTGAGCGCGATCGCCCAAAAAGACATCAAGCGCATGGTAGCCTATAGTTCGATCGGGCATATGGGCTACATCCTCGTTGCCTGCGCCGCGGGTACGAAGCTGGCATTAATCGGTGCAGTCGGGCAAATGGTAAGCCACGGCTTAATTTTAGCTTTGCTATTTTATTTGGTAGGCATCATCGAAACCAAAGTTGGCACGCGGGATTTGGACGTACTTAACGGTTTGATGAACCCGATGCGGGGTTTACCCACTGCCAGTTCCCTGTTAGTTTTGGGTGGCATGGCAAGCGCCGGAATTCCGGGTTTGGTGGGTTTTATTGCCGAATTTTTAGTGTTTCAAGGCAGTTTCTCGATCTTTCCAATTCCAACTTTACTCTGCATTTTAGCATCGGGTTTAACAGCAGTTTACTTTGTGATTCTGCTCAACCGCACCTGTTTTGGGAAGTTGGACAATGCCACGGCTTACTACCCTCCAGTTACGTTTGCTGAAAATATGCCGGCGCTGGTTTTGGCGGGCATCATTTTTGTGTTGGGAATTCAACCTGCTTGGCTGCTCAAGTGGAGCGAATCTACTACAAATGCGATCGTTGCTACTCTGCCAGCTGACAGAAATACCCAAGTTGCTATTAGCTATCCCCTAGAGCACTTGGATATGGAAATCGCGTCTACACAAACGAAGTCCGCCTCCGCAGACTAAGCATCTACTTGTTTCCAGGCAGAGCCTGGAAACGCAGATCCAGAGGCTCTGCCTCCAATTTTCCGGCTTGCCGGCCTGGATATCGGTTCCCAAGCAGAGCCGGAAAACCAGTTAAAGAATCGCAGCTTTTTGCAATAATTCAAAATATTTAGATTCACTCAATCAAAGGAAGAAACAATGGTACAAACCCCTAATAAACCAGCAACAAAACTACCTCCTTCTAAACACGAATTTGCCGAAGTAATTCACAGGCTAGAAGCAGGCGGTGCGATGATTCCAGATACGCCGGAAAATCTGATGCAAATCATCGCTATTTGGAAAGCTTACGCGGTGCCGATGGACTTTTACTGGCGGGACTTGCTTTACATCGCCGAACGGGTATTTTTACACCCGCTTCCTTTCTTTAAATACTTTTTACCCCAAGAGTATTTAGATTTACAAAATCACTATGCAGGTGACGGTGCAGATTTGCGGATTTGGCGCGGGACTGGCAGCGTTCACCCGGAACTCTTGGAGTTCATGGAGAAGGGTGAAACTGGTAAACTCCCGCGGCTGTTTCACCATTTGTGGCACGATCGCATTAACATGGAATTTGCGGAAGAGTGCATGAGGTCAATGCTTTGGCACCGGGGCTTGTACGTGCCCACCAATCAATTCGATCCTTATTTGGACAGTGACGAATATAAGGCTAATGCCGATCGGGCAATTAAAGCTTACTTCAAAAAAGACCCGTTCATGCTGGCACTTCACAAAGCATTTCCCGAAATGTTTTTAGAACAGTGCCGCCAAATGTCTTATTACAGCAATCTCGGTTTATTCTGGGAAGTCATGGCGCCGGTGTTTTTTGAGGTTTCCGACTTGTACGACGAAGGGAAAGTTACCACAGTCCCACAGGCGATGGATTTCCTAGTAAATGGCATATTTGCGATCGCCGGACGCCCGATTTACCACCACGTTCAAATCGACGGCGAAACCTACGAAATCATCCCCAAATCTAAGGGTTTTACTTGGCTTTATGAAGCAGCGTTACCTTACGTGGAAGCTGTATTTTATCGCACTTCACCGTTCCGAGGAACCAAATCTTACAATGCTCAAGCTAAGGAAGTTCCTGACGACCAAAAAGACTTCCACTACGGAGTTTTGTATGCAGACAAATTCCCGGTAGGTACGGCGGGGATTCCGCCGACTTTGCTAGCACAAGATATGCTGCATTTCCTGCCGCCTTATTTGATGGATTTCTACAAACAGCGCTGTCGCGGCGAAGATGATATTCTCAATCAAATTGGAGTGACATTTCAGCGATCGATGTACTGCGTTACTTCGGCAGTGTTTCAAGCGTTGCGGACGGCTCTTTTGTATCCTTTGGATGACCCCAATCCGAAGCATTTGAAGGCAAATAGGGCATTCTTTGAGGCTCAGCTTGATCGCTTCTGTCGCCCGGAATACGGTATGAAATATGCTGCGAAGCTCAAGAATATTCAGACTTCGGATTATAGGTAGTCATCGCGCATTGGGAATGGGGCATCGGGCATCGGGAATTTGTTATTGCAAAAACTCCTAAGCTGTTGGGCATTTAAAAGACGATAGTAGGGTGAGTCAGTACAGAAGTGTTTCCCGCATCCTTCGCGTAAGTGTTCACTCTTGACGCACCCTACAAGCCTCGTTAGTGGTTTAAATGCGTGACAGCTTAATGATTACCGATTACTAGGCCCCATCCGATTTTAGATTAAAATTACCAGTTGATCGAAAATCTAAAATGTAAAATTGTCCAAGATCCAATGCCCGATGCCCTATGCCCTATGCCCCTCCCCCAATAACTATGGACAGCAAAGATTTAGCCAAATATATCGAAGCAAAGGACGGGATTTCTAAACCTTGGCTGTTGGTGCAACTGCGGCTGAAAAAATTGCAAGAAAGGCGATCGGAGATTTCTGCTGAAGAGTATATGACAGAACTTACTGACCTTCACAAAGATTTAATGAATCTGGGGGAATGGTGGCTGGGAATCGAAGATGAAGTGTTTTAAAATTTAATTGAAAGTTCAAGTAGGATTAAGTTGATCGCACTTTAAAATTTCTCCATCAAATCTTTTTCTTGGGTATAGACATCTCGTAGCTGTTGCAGCGCGGCCCCAGAAATGACCGATTTAACAGTAGCTACCAATTGGCCCCACTCTAGCAAGCTGTCAACTGAAACAGCTTTTTTGAACTTGTACGTGTAGAATTTAGTCCAAAATGCTGGTGCTTGCTTGCTTTTCCAGCGTTTGTACCATCTGCCAAAATCTTGAAGTGCGATCGGTTGTACTTGTAAAATAGGAGGAAAATCGGCGTAGCTAACAAAGCGGCTGATGCATTTAGCGTGTACGTACACCATGTAGTGACAGCATTCTATGCGGTAAATCTCCTCTGCTGAGATATTTAACAGGAGTGCAACTGTTTCTTCGGTAACGAATCTCGCCAGCGGATGCAGGATTGGCGATTTGTGAATTATTCTCGATTCTGCGATCGTTCGCGATTTTGCTGGAGTTTCTGATATCATGGCTAGTACACCTCTGGATATGGTTAGTAGACTTCTGGATATGGCAAATGCACTTTTTGATAGAAAGAAATAATCTGTCCAGATTAGGTTTTACAGACGATCGCTCTTTAGTTTTCCAGGCCGGAGGGCGGTCGGCTTTTTAGATGAATTTATTTTAAGGTGTTATAGCACCCATTGTCAAGCATGGGTTTAGTAAGAATTAAAGTCAGAGAACTAGCTGCAGAGAAAGGTTGGACATTCAAGGAAGTTTCAGAACGTTCTGGGGTAATGTACAACACTGTCAAGCATTATGCCCGTTGTCCAGGGCTGACAACGGTGGACTTTACTTTGCTGCGGAAGTTAGCTCGCACTTTTGATGTGATGATTGAGGATTTAGTTGAGGTTTTAGAGGAATAGTCGATCAGCCTTAAGTTGTCTAGACCGGAGGGCGATAGCTTTTTCAGATGCAATTATCTTAAAACGGAACTGCATTTTTTATCAAAAATGGGTTTAGTTAGAGTAAAAGTGCGAGAGTTAGCAGCCGAGAGGGGCTGGACATTCAAGGAGGTGGCTGAGCGATCGGGCGTGATCTACAGCACCATAACCAGCTATGCTCGTCGTTCAGAAATATCAATGGTTGACTTTACCGCCCTGTACAAGTTAGCGCGGGCTTTTGATGTCATGATTGAGGACTTGGTGGAGATTATTGAGGAATAGGTCGATCGGCATTAAGTTGTCCAGACCGGGGGCGATCGCTTTTTTCTATTTTTTACACTATAGCATGATTAACTGTAGTAAGTCAAACATTATTGCACTTAATCGGATTGAGGATGGTAACATCAAGGAAAGTTGTTATTAATAGTTGATTATTATTCGTGGCTAAAACTAATACTGCGATCGCGGTCAGTTCCGTGATCAAGGAAGTCATTCAAAAACAAGCGCTAGCGACCAGACTAACTCAGAAAGAAGTAGTGTATTTGGGAATGCTGGCAATTGATGCACTCGATAAGGAAAGCCGCCAAGAGTTGGCGGACAAGGTGCATCAAATGCAGATGAATGGGGAGATTTGAAGAGATAAGGGCGATCGCGCTTCTCAAAACTTCAAGAACTGGCGAGCTTAGCTTTTTGATTGCTTGTATGCTCTTAGCCAATTTAAGCCCCGCTTAGCACCTAGTTTTTTCTGCATATCTTCCAGAGAACTGTAAACACGCTTATCGCGGATCAGCTTTGCGTATCCATCTTTAACTCCAGGGATTGAGGTAAGGTCAGATTTTGGATTGTTAATAAAATCCAAGAAATCTGTAACATCTTGAGGCTCAACAACCCTTTCATTCAGCTTTGACTGCAAAACAGCTTGTTCAATAGCCTTTTCTGCTTCTGGTTGTTTGGTCGCAATCACAAACACCCACAGCCTGATTAGATTAGCTTCCTTAGTTGCTTCATAAATCGGTAAACCTGTGAGTAAATGGTATTGATCTTCTTCATCGGTGAGACAAACAATAGGCAGAGACAGGTTAAAGTTCCAATCTCTAACAGATTGGGAAACTTTTTTGAGGAGTGAGGTTGAAGTGCCTGACTTTTCTTGAGAAACTTCTATCTGATTTAAGAATAAAAGAGCAGGTTGGCTCTCAAGTTTTTTGTAAAAGTTGACCATGTTACTTACTGCTATTCCTTTCTAAGTGATCTATTTGTTTGACGATTTGTTCGGTCAAAGTTGAAAATTGTGTTGCTACACTACTCGCTGCTTTATTCTGCTCAGCAAATAAAGAAAGAGGTTGGCGAGCATGAGAAGCTTGACCAACAGCGGTAGCTCGCTTTATCTCTGTAAGAAGAGGAATATCTCGGAATATCTTAGAAACTAAAGCTTTTATAGTAGTATGTAGTTTGACATTTTCAACCATCATAGGAACTATTCCTAAGATATTTCCTCTCGTACCATTGGTATTGTCTTGAATTTCTTTTGCCTCTTTTATGGGTTTCCTAATTGCATATACTGAGAGATACTCCATTTGCGAAGGTATAATGACATACTGAGCAGCAATGAGACCATTCTGAGTAACAGCAGTAAAGCTAGGGGGCGTATCAATAACTACATAGTCATAATCGTTTGACAAACCTGATTTCCAAAGGGCATTGTCAAGTTTTTTATGCGAAAAAGCACCTAATCTTAAAATGTTACTGTCTGTCGTTTTGTAACTGCTTGGAATAACATCTATTCTTCCCTTTGTACCATTAGCAATACTGATAATTTTATTTAAAGATGAAGGCTGAATACATTCCTTATAGCTCAAATTGGCTGAGTAGTATTCTAAAAATTCAATGAGTTCTTTTCGCTCTTTAAAGGACTCCAAAATTGTGACAAACTCTTTCAAATTTGTAGCATTATCTAACTCATCAGCTTTATTAACTCCTAAAGATAAACTAGCATTAGCTTGATCATCCAAGTCAACAACTAAAACTCTATTACCCATTTTGGCTAATTCATAAGCTATGTTAACGACTAAGGTGGTTTTGCCAACTCCACCCTTAGCTGTGTAAATTGCAATTGTACGCATTTTAACTGTATCCAAAAAATTTCTAACGAAATTTGCTACTGGTTGAACTTGTTCTGGGTTTTCTATATTGTGCTTGCACTTTAGAGTCACTGACCCTTGTGTATATTCGTAAATCTCTACTGAAAATGGGTCAATTAGTATCCCAAATCTTGTATGAGAGTATTTCAGATACGTTCCTAACTGAGTGCGAGCTGCTTCATCAAGTCTAGTTTTAGCCGTCTTAATTTCAATCAGAAAGTTAATATACCGACTCAAGTCTTCTACTAAGAAATCAACCTCTTTTTGAGTCCAAACTATCGGACTATTGGCAGTCAGCCTAGGTACTTTAACCTTAAACTCTGGAATCCAGTGAGAATAACTACTCTTGCGAGGCAAACCCGCCATCTCCAGCATTGTCTGAACCAGATGCAGAGACACATAAGCCTCATTATTCCAGTCAGAAGACAGTTGAACCATGTTGAAAACTCAGGCTTTTCTCTATTATTACCCACAATGAGGTTTAGAGGATCGATCGCCCTCAGATTCCTGATTAACAGCTTCAGTTAAACAACATATACAAAAAAATCCCCCGCTAGAAGGCGGGGGATTTTAGTTAATTACCTAGAAACCAGAGTTCAGAGTTACCCGAATTTCCCGGCCGTCGAGGCAATTACAAAGGCCGCGTAAGTGAGGACGTTGCCCACAGTAAAGTGAACTAAGCCAACCAAACGACCTTGGACGATCGACAAAGCAACAGGCTTGTCTTTCCAGCGAACCAAGTTAGCCAAAGGAGTGCGCTCGTGAGCCCAAACCAAAGTCTCGATCAACTCTTGCCAGTAACCTCTCCAAGAGATCAGGAACATGAAACCAGTTGCCCAAACAAGGTGTCCGAATAAGAACATCCAAGCCCAGACTGACAAGTTGTTAGTACCATACGGGTTGTAACCGTTGATCAACTGAGAAGAATACAGCCAGAGGTAATCGCGGAACCAGCCCATCAGGTAGGTAGAAGACTCATTGAACTGAGCCACGTTACCTTGCCAGATGCCCAGGTGCTTCCAGTGCCAGTAGAACGTTACCCAAGCTAGGGTGTTCAACATCCAGAATACAGACAGGTACATCGCGTCCCAAGCAGAGATGTCGCAAGTACCGCCACGGCCGGGGCCGTCGCAAGGGAAAGCATAACCGAAGTCTTTTTTGTCCGGCATCAGCTTAGAACCGCGTGCATCCAGAGCGCCCTTGACCAAGATCAAGGTGGTGGTGTGCAAGCCTAGTGCGATCGCGTGGTGAACCAAGAAATCGCCAGGTCCGATCGCCAAGAACAGAGAATTAGTACCGCTGTTAATCGCATCCAACCAGCCTGGGAGCCATACGTTGCCGTAGTTGGGCCAAGCGGTAGAAGCAATGCTGTCGGGGTTAGACAACAGCACGTCCATGCCGTAGAGAGCTTTGCCGTGAGCAGCTTGGATGAACTGTGCGAACACTGGTTCAATCAAGATTTGCTTTTCAGGAGTACCGAAAGCTACTACAACGTCATTGTGAACGTACAAGCCGAGAGTGTGGAAGCCCAAGAACAGCGACACCCAGCTCAAGTGAGAGATAATCGCTTCTTTGTGCTGCAACACGCGATCGAGCACGTTGCCTTTGTTTGCTTCAGGATCGTAGTCCCGCACCAAGAAGATAGCTCCGTGGGCGAAAGCGCCGACCATGATGAATCCAGCAATGTACTGGTGGTGGGTGTAAAGCGCAGCCTGAGTCGTGAAGTCCTTACCTATGAAAGCGTAGGGAGGCATCGCGTACATATGCTGTGCTACCAAGGAGGTAATTACGCCCAAAGCAGCGAGGTGAAATGCCAGTTGGAAGTGCAGCGAGTTGTTGTAGGTTTCATACAAGCCTTGGTGAGGCAAGTTGAACTGTCCTTCACTCTTGCCGCCGACCAAACCAGCCTTAGAATCCAACATCTCTTTGATGCTGTGACCGATACCGAAGTTAGTCCGGTACATATGACCGGCAACGATAAACAGAACTGCGATCGCCAAGTGGTGGTGAGCAATGTCTGTCAGCCACAGGGATTCTGTTTGAGGGTGGAAGCCACCCAAGAAAGTCAGAATTGCGGTTCCAGCGCCTTCGGAAGTACCGAAGACATGGTTTGCTGCATCTGGATTCTCGGCGTATACGCCCCAGTTACCACTGAAGAACGGAGCCAAACCGGCCGGGTGAGGTGGGGTAGACAGGAAGTTGTCCCAACCTACGTGCTGTCCGCGAGATTCGGGGATAGCAACGTGAACCATGTGACCAGTCCAAGCCAAAGAGCTGACACCGAACAAACCAGCCAAGTGGTGGTTGAGGCGAGATTCAGCATTTTTGAACCAAGACAAGCTGGGGCGGTACTTGGGCTGGAGGTGCAACCAACCTGCGAACAGGAAGACAGCCGCCAGTAGTAGCAAGAAGATAGCTCCTTGATACAGGTCGGCGTTTGTCCGAATCCCTTGGGTGAACCACCAATGGTAGACACCGGAGTAAGAGATATCCACCGGGTTAGAAGCGCCCCCTTGAGTGAAAGCTTCTACTGCAGGAGCGCCGAATTGCGGGTCCCAAATCGCGTGAGCGATCGGGCGGACGTTTAGAGGGTCTTTAATCCACTGTTCAAAGTTACCTTGCCATGCTACGTGGAACAGGCTGCCCGATGTCCACAAGAAAATGATTGCTAGGTGGCCGAAGTGAGAAGCAAAAATCTTTTGGTAAAGATTTTCTTCGGTCATGCCATCGTGGCTTTCAAAGTCGTGTGCTGTGGCAATCCCGTACCAGATCCGCCGTGTGGTCGGGTCTTGGGCAAGGTCTTGGCTAAATTTTGGAAATTTCGTTGCCATAAGCCTTGATTAATCCTGAATCCTGAACAAAATTGAAGGGATTCGGTTCGGAGTTTGGATTCTCGATTTGAGATTCCTCCCAAATCGAGAATCCAAAACCTAGGGGTAGTTTACCCTACCGAAATGATTCGCGCTAGGAAAAATGCCCACGTAGTGACAATTCCTCCTAGGAGGTAGTGAGCTACACCCACAGCCCGACCCTGAATAATGCTCAGAGCGCGAGGCTGAATCGACGGAGCTACCTTGAGCTTGTTGTGAGCCCAAACAATCGACTCAATAAGTTCTTGCCAGTAGCCGCGGCCGCTGAACAGGAACATCAAGCTGAAGGCGAAGACGAAGTGTCCAGCTAGGAACATCAAACCGTAGGCCGACAGTGCCGAACCGTAGGACTGAATTACCTGAGAAGCTTGCGCCCAAAGGAAGTCCCGCAGCCAGCCGTTAATCGTGATCGCACTTTGTGCGAAGTTGCCACCGGTAATGTGAGAAATTGTGCCGTCTGGCGATACTGTTCCCCACACGTCCGACTGCATTTTCCAGCTAAAGTGGAAAATCACGATCGAGATGCAGTTGTACATCCAGAACAAGCCTAGGAACACGTGATCCCAACCAGAAACTTGGCAGGTGCCGCCACGGCCGGGGCCGTCGCAAGGGAACCGGAAGCCCAAGTTGCCTTTGTCAGGAACCAAGCGAGAACTGCGTGCAAACAACACGCCTTTCAAAAGAATCAGGACTGTAACGTGAATGGTGAAAGCGTGGATGTGGTGGATCATGAAATCCGCCGTACCCAACTCGATCGGCATCATCGCTACTTTGCCGGCTACTACTACTGCACCGCCGCCAAAAGCGTGGCTAACGATTTCCGTAGCATTAGGCGCTGTTGTGCCCGGAGCCAAAGCGTGGATGTTTTGCACCCACTGGGCAAATATCGGACGCAACTGAATCCCGGTATCCGAGAACAAATCTTGAGGACGACCGAAAGCGCGCATCGTGTCGTTGTGAACGTACAAACCGAAGCTGTGGAAGCCCAAGAATATACAAACCCAGTTCAGGTGGGAAATGATCGCATCTCTATGACGGATCACGCGATCCAACAAGTTGTTGACATTTCCAGCGGGATCGTAATCCCGAACCATGAAGATTGCTCCGTGAGCGGCTGCTCCAACAATCAGGAATCCGCCAATCCACATGTGGTGGGTGAACAGGGATAGCTGAGTCGGGTAGTCGGTCGCGATGTACGGATAGGGAGGCATCGCGTACATATGTTGGGCGACGATGATGCTCAAAGAGCCCATCAGTGCCAAGTTAATCGACAGTTGCGCGTGCCAAGAATTAGTCAGGATTTCGTAGAGACCTTTGTGACCTTCACCAGTGAAGGGGCCTTTGTGGTTCTCTAGGATTTCTTTCATGCTGTGGCCGATGCCCCAGTTCGTCCGGTACATATGACCAGCGACGATGAATAGCACTGCCAAAGCTAAG
Organism: Microcoleus sp. w1-18aA5; assembly: GCF_036701705.1. Classification (NCBI taxonomy): domain Bacteria; kingdom Bacillati; phylum Cyanobacteriota; class Cyanophyceae; order Oscillatoriales; family Microcoleaceae; genus Microcoleus; species Microcoleus sp. w1-18aA5. The sequence continues at coordinate 38,705 of NZ_JAUPTE010000022.1, forward strand.
TGGTGGTGTGCTGTATCAGTCAGCCACAAACCGCCTGTGGTGGGGTTCAGACCGCCTTTGAAGGTCAGGAAGTCTGTATATGCGCCCCAGTTGAGGGTGAAGAAGGGGGTTAAACCTTTAGCGAAACTCGGGTAGATGTCAGCCATCAAGCCGGGTGTCAAAATCCACTCGTGCGGCAGGGGGATGTCGGCAACTGTTTTGATCAGCTTACCGCCGACTGTCAGCGGTGCACCTGCATCGATCGCGTCCATGCAAGCATTGATCGGCAGAGCAACGTGAATTTGTTGTCCTGCGAAGCCCAAGCACCCGCAGCCTAACAAAACTGCCAAGTGGTGGTTCATCATCGATTCCACGTTCTGGAACCATTCCAGTTTCGGAGCGCGGACGTGATAGTGGAACCAACCGGCAAACAGCATCAAAGCTGCCATTACCAGGGCGCCGATCGCAGTGCAATATAGCTGGTATGAGTTAGTGATGCCGTTGGCGCGCCACAATTGGAATAGACCAGAGGTGATCTGAATCCCGTGAAAGCCGCCGCCTACATCTGCATTTAAAATTTCTTGACCAAAAATCGGCCAGACCACTTGAGCGCTGGGCTTGATGGCTGTAGGATTTGTCAGCCAAGCTTCGTAATTGGAAAATTTAGCGCCGTGGAAATATGCGCCACTCAACCATACGAAGATTACTGCCAAGTGGCCGAAGTGAGCGCTAAAGATTTTGCGCGAAACGTCTTCTAAGTCACTTGTATGACTGTCAAAGTCGTGAGCGTTAGCGTGGAGGTTCCAAATCCAAGTGGTGGTTTTTGGCCCCTTAGCTAGAGTGCGATCAAAATGACCGGGTTTTGACCACTTCTCGAAAGAAGTTGGAACCGGATTTTTATCGACTACTACCCTAGCTTTTACCTCTCGCTCTGGAGGACTAATGGTCATGAAGACTCTCCTCTCGGTAAGACAAGGAACGAGAACTGAACACTGTACCGGACACTCCCCACGCTTGATTAGGCGGGGGATTCTCGAAAAAGCCGACACTTCACTGCACTTTACTCTTTGCAGAGCTAGACGCAGGTGCATCGTTTCCCCAAGCATTTTGCTTCTGTGAAGAAGCCAGTTTCCCAGTGTCGCTAACAATGTGACTGGGTACTGCTAACTCTTCTCGCTATCTGGAGTCGCCGATCGCCTCCTTGATTCAGACTTGATACGGCTGCTCCTTTTGAGGGAGTTTTATGAATTATAAGCTTGCTAGAGGAGTATTAATCGCTTGTTAACAATACTTAAAAAAGCCTCTATTCTTGATGTAATAACGCCTTTAAATCCCACAGTCGCTCTAAAAAGTCAAGGGGTACTGCCATTAACTTTACAAAACTCAAAGATAAGGTAATTTAGGAATACTCATTTGTAGATATATGTTTGTTTTGGAAAAAGGCTGCAGCAATTAAGAGTAGGAGACGATGGGTTGCCCGCTGCTGCCTCAATCCGGGTTCCTACGCGGCTTTGGAATTCCGAAGTCGGCAATTCCCCAATACTAAATTCATTTTTGGGCTATAGTTCCCTATGAGAAGGCTTCTAGGAGTATGGTTGCGTGATTGGGATCAATTGGCACAGAACGGTTGCGGGCAGGCTGCTGGCATTGTTCGCAGTAGCAGTATTAATTTTGGGTTTAGCAAGTTGTGGCGCGGGCCATCCCGAATTGCCCAAATCAGGGAACAAGAGCGGCTCAGCTACCGCCCCAGTAAACAGAATCTCAGAGGTTTCTCCCCCAGAAGCCATTCAACAACTGCGTCAGGCTCTAGAAATCTACCAGCCTCAAATTAGTATTTTGAATCCAAAACCTGACGAAGTGCTTCAGGATATAAATGTATCTGTTGAGTTCCAAGTGAAGGACTTGCCCATTTTCAAAGATGCAAACTTGGGTTTGGGCCCCCATCTGCAAGTTTTATTAGACAACCAACCTTATGCAGCAGTTTACGATATCAACCAACCTTTAACGCTCTCCGACTTAGAACCCGGAACCCATACCCTGCAGGTGTTCGCCGCCCGCCCTTGGGAAGAAAGCTTTAAAAACGAAGGTGCCGCGGCTCAAACCACCTTTCACGTTTTTACCAAAACAGACGACAATAATCCCGATCGAACATTACCCCTATTAACGTACAACAGCCCCCAAGGCAGCTACGGGGCAGAACCCATCCTGCTCGACTTTTACTTGACAAATGCCCCTCCGCACGAAGTGGCGCAAGAAAATTCCCAAGATGAAATACTCGATTGGAAAATTCGAGCCACAGTCAACGGCCAAAGCTTTGCGATCGACCAGTGGCAACCTATATATCTTAAAGGATTCAAACCAGGGAAAAACTGGGTAAAGCTAGAATTAATTGACGAACGGGGAAATATCGTCAAAAACGCCTTTAATAATACAGTCAGACTGATAAATTTCCAACCGCTCGGCCAAGAGCCTCTTTCAAAATTAGTGCGGGGCGAACTAACAGCAGCAGAAACTCGCGGTATAGTCGATCGTAGCTACCAAGCCCCCGCACCCACACCAACCCCAACCCCCGAACCGACACCGACACCTGCATTAGAAAAAACACCAGTTGTCCAACCCTCACCCACGCTTCCAGAAACCCCTGTTACCCAACCGAACTTAGAGCCAACAGTCGCTCCCGAAGTTGCTCCCATTCAAGCAATAGAACCGACACCAACAGCAACTCCACAGTTAGAAGCGCCGAAAATTGTAGAACCAATTCCAGTAATAGAACTGACACCGACAGCAACTCCACAGTTAGAAACCCCTAAAATTGTAGAACCAGTTCCAGTAATAGAACTGACACCGACAGCAACTCCACAGTTAGAAACCCCTAAAATTGTAGAACCAGTTCAAATAATAGAACCGACCCCAACAGAATCTCCCCAAACAAAAAAACAGGAATATAAAGGATACTACAATCGGTTCCGCAACTTCCTACATCAAGAACCCCAACCTGCTAATCCTTCAGAGCCACCAGCCCTGCCAGAAATAACAGAAAAAGCTCCAGTACCAAAAGTAGTCGCTCCCGCGATACCAGAACAATCTCCCAATCTTGTACCGCCAACGCCACCAGTTGCCGCTGAAACTGCTAGCCAGCCAACTAGCGAATTAGACCCTTCCGAAACAACAGTTTCCCAACCAGAAAATCAGCCAAAATCCGAACAAAAAGTCGAATTTGCCACCTAACAAAAACTTTCTGGGCTTCGTGGCATAGGCGTCCCGCCCGTGATCCATCTGCGGTCAAAAATCAAAAATTAGGACACTAAAAAATGACCTACCTCGAAACAGCCGCCAAATTCTACAGCGATGTTGCCGAAACACCCCAAATCGGGCTTTGCTGCGTCCAAAGCAGCCCCTTGCAATTGCCAGGATTAAAAATTCCCCAACAAATGCAAGAAATGAATTACGGCTGCGGAACAACCGTTCACGCCGCCGAACTCGTCGGCAATCCTTTCGTGCTTTATGTAGGTGTAGGCGGTGGCTTGGAAGCACTACAATTTGCATATTTTTCTAGACACAAAGGAGCGGTTATTGCCGTCGATCCGGTTCCAGCAATGCGAGAGGCGGCTTCACGAAACTTGCAAATAGCCGCCCACGAAAATGATTGGTTTGATCCAAGTTTTGTAGAAATTTGTGAAGGCGATGCTTTTGCGTTGCCGGTGCCGGATGCTTCTGTAGATGTTGTGGCCCAAAACTGCTTGTTTAATATCTTTGAACCTGCGGATTTAGCTAAAGCATTAAAAGAGACTTATCGAGTGTTAAAACCGGGTGGCAGATTGTTGATGAGCGATCCGATCGCAACTCGCCCCATTCCGCAGCATTTGAAGGAAGACCAACGCTTGCGGGCCCTGTGTTTGTCCGGCGCTTTGACATACGGAGAATACGTTCAACACCTTGTAGACGTTGGTTTTGGGCAAGTCGAAGTGCGGGCGCGCCGTCCTTACCGATTGCTGGACAAACACAATTATCAATTGGATGCGGATTTGCTGTTAGAAAGCCTTGATTCGGTGTCTTTCAAAGTGGATGTGCCGGATGACGGAGCTTGCATTTTTACTGGCAAGACGGCGATTTATACGGGGTCTGAGGAGCTGTTTGATGACGGGGCAGGCCACGTTTTGCAGCGGGGAGTTCCGGCGGCGGTGTGCGATAAAACTGCTGGGAAGTTGGGGGGATTAATGCCGGATAAGGTTTTGATTACTGATTCGACTTGGCATTATAACGGCGGCGGTTGCTGTTAGATTTTTTGTGGCCGATCGCAAGTGCGATCGGCCACAAAAAAATTAACGGTGTATTGGTGATGCTGGAAAATAATTGCAGGGAAAAGCAACGATAAAATTTGGGATAAGCAAGAGGAACCAATGACTGAAGCTGTTATTTCTCTGGTTTATCAAAGAAAATTTACAAGGGTGGCGACATCAGCCCATTTTTGGATTCGAGATACTGGTATACTACGATCGACAGTTAGTTATTTAATAATTTGTAGTCATGGTAAATATGTCAAGCATCTCCAACATCGCCTCTGAAGTGGAAAGTGACTTTCTGGGAGAGATTGATAACCTTGACAGGCAATTACACGATCGCTTTCAAGACAAGTTTGTAGTCCAGCCCTCGCTTACGCGACTTTTGGTTAGTTTTCAGGCTAACAAAACTAGACCCATTTATAGGTGGTACAAGTATAAGGAAGCTTTCTCGGCTTCTCTGGTAGAGTTTTTATTCCAAAAATATCAAGTCATTCAAGGCAAGATTTTAGATCCCTTTACAGGTAGTGGAACTGCTTTATTTGCTGCTAGCGACTTGGGAATAGATGGTGAGGGGATTGAATTATTACCTATTGGGCAACAAATAATTAATACCAAAATCCTTTTAGACACTGCCTTTACTCTTGATGATTTTCAACGGCTAAAGACATGGTTTAATTTGCAAATATGGAAACAATTTGAAAACCCAGTCACTCTGCCAGAATTGAGGATCACTAAAGGGGCTTACTCCGAACAAAATAAAATAGAAATTGAGCAATATCTTGGAGCTTGTTATCAAGAAAATACCAAGCTTCAATCAGTTTTAGTCTTGACTTTACTGTGTGTTTTAGAATCCGTAAGCTATACACGCAAAGATGGACAGTATCTTCGTTGGGATTACCGTTCGGGTCATGGCCAGTCAAAGAAGTCCTTCAATAAAGGTGAGGTTCTTGAGTTCAGTAAAGCTATTACCCAAAAATTTAATGATCTTGTTAACGACTTAGAACCTCCTACACAACAACTTGAGCTTTTTCAAACTCAGAATAATCAAGGCAAAATTAATTTGCATCAAGGTTCTTGTCTGAAGATAATGCCCGATTTGCCGGACTCTACATACGATGCAATCATCACATCTCCACCCTACTGCAATCGATATGACTATACTCGTACTTATGCACTAGAGCTAGCTTTACTAGGAACTTCTGAAAAGGAATTAATTAATCTGCGTCAGGAAATGCTAAGTTGTACGGTTGAAAATCACCCCAAAGATTTATTGGCTATCAATCCGGCTTGGGAAGTCGCTTTAAGTATTGCTAATTCGCAAACTCTGTTGCAGGCTATCTTAAGATATTTGGACAGCCAAAAGTCACAGGGCGTATTGAATAACAATGGTATACCAAGAATGGTAAGAGGATATTTCTATGAAATGGCTTGCGTAATACAAGAAAGCTTTCGTATCCTTAAACCTGGGGCATTTTTGTTTATGGTTAATGACAATGTGCGCTACGCAGGTATAAGCATTTCAGTGGACATGATTCTTTCTGATTTTGCTGAAAAACTAGGCTTTATTACTGAAAATATTCTCGTCTTACCAGGTGATAAGGGGAATAGTAGTCAACAGATGGGAAATTATGGACGTGCTCCTTTGAGGAAGTGCGTTTATGTATGGAAAAAACAATAACTCGAAACCTATGCGTGTTTATCGTAACCATCTTCAATCCAGTGACGATCTTGTCACAACCTATGAAGACACTCGTGCGGGTTTTGTTGCACTTGCCCTTGAAAAAAATCGACGCGCTACACCTTACGTCGCCCAAGCAAGAGCACTTCAAGAAGCTGCTGGTCAAGCTGAGAGTCCTGCTGATTTGTTAAATGTTAAGGGCATTGAAATGGGATTGTTGACTGCGGCAGGATTATCTGACAAGTCTCTTGCTCATTTGATGCCAAATGATAAAATTGAAGCTATCAATGGTCTAATCAGGAATTTTCTTGAGCCAGCAGGCACAAGTTTTGTGGAGGAATTGGTCTTTAGATTTCTACTGACTCGTGGTGACACGCTTGGTGGCTCAATGCGTAATGTTGGCGGAGCATTAGCACAAAGAAAACTAACTCGTGCTATCCTCTCGACTCTCACCATTGCTGGTAAGAGATATTACTGGCAACACTCAAAGACAAAAAAGTGGATAGCCATGACAAATGATGACACAGAAATTGAGTTGTCTTTACGTGGGATAAGTTGGGAGAGCGAGCTGGGTAATCGCACATTGATTTATAACCTAACTGTTCCGCTAGTCAGGAGCAATGTGGATTTATGTTTATTTAATCTTGCCCCGACGGAGTTGGTAGCCAGTCAATCCAGCGCAATTGACCCATCTATGGTGGCACCTTATGTTATTGCATTGGGCGAACTTAAAGGCGGAATCGATCCTGCAGGTGCAGATGAGCATTGGAAAACGGCACAAGCGGCACTAAATCGCATACGCGAAGCTTTTTTCCGGGTTGGACATTCACCTCTGACTTTCTTTGTGGGTTCAGCGGTGGCGACAAGGATGGCGGGTGAAATTTGGCATCAACTGGAAAACCGGACTCTCACTAATGCTGCCAATCTGAATGAGGAGAATCAAGTTGCATCTATTTGTCGTTGGTTATGTAATTTATAAAAGCAAAAACCGTTTTGACTCCGTGTCTGTTTTAACATCCTCCCTGACCCCCGTCTTGTGACACAGCCATCTTCGCTGTCTCCAAAAACCCTGCTTTAATCAGCTTCCTTCCCATCCTGCCAAACTTCCCGCTAAATTAAAGAAGTAAAAAAATCATTCACCCCCTACCAGGAGATGCCATGCCTCGCGTCAGAGCACCAGAATTCCCCGGAAACTACCCCTGGCTGAACACCGAAAAACCTTTATCCATTGAATCCTTAAAAGGGCGCGTCGTCCTCCTCGACTTCTGGACATACTGCTGCATCAACTGCTTGCACGTCCTGCCCGACTTAAAATACCTCGAACAAAAATATAAAGATTCCCTCACGGTTATCGGCGTTCACTCAGCTAAATTTGAAAACGAAAAAGAAGTAGAAAACATCCGCCAAGCTATCCTCCGCTACGATATCGAACATCCTGTAATCGTTGACAGCGGCATGAAAGTTTGGCAAAGCTATGCCGTTCGCGCTTGGCCAACTTTAATGGTGATCGATCCTGAAAGTTATGTCGTTGGCTTTGTTTCGGGTGAAGGCAATAGAGAAGCACTTGACGAGTTAGTTGGCAAGTTAATTGCTGAATACAAAGATAAAAATGCGCTTAATTTTAAAGAACTGCGTTTTAGCTTAGAAAAACAGCGCAAACCTGTATCAACACCATTGGCTTTTCCCGGAAAAGTGCTGGCATTTGCGATCGCTGCAACGGAGGCAAAACATCTTCACCAACAGGTTGCACTTTTGGGCGAAATGAGTCAGGAAAATGAATCTGTAGATGAAACTGTATTGCCAGGGCCTGCTAATTCAGTTATACAAAACTTAGTCGGTTCTTGCTTATTTATTGCCGATTCCGGCCACAATAGGATTGTTGTCAGCACCCTCGAAGGTGAGGTGCTGCACGTCATCGGTAGCGGCAAGGCGGGTTTAACTGATGGGGACTTTGAAGAGGCTGAGTTTTTTGCACCTCAAGGTATGGCTTTTGATGCAGAAAGTCAAATTCTATATGTTGCTGATACGGAAAATCATGCTCTCAGAAAGATTGATTTTACGACTCAATGGGTAGAAACAATTGCTGGTACGGGCGAACAAAGTCACGAAATTTCACCCCGCAGCGGCAAGGGTTTAGAAACGCAATTGAATTCGCCTTGGGATTTAGAAAGAGTTGGAAATAGACTTTTTATTGCAATGGCGGGTTCCCACCAAATTTGGGAAATGCAGTTAGACACTGGCACGATCGGCACTTATGCGGGTATTGGCCGAGAATCCTGTGTGGACGGGAATCTTGCAGAATCTGCTTTTTCTCAGCCCAGTGGCCTGTCTACGGATCGATCGGAGTTGTTTGTTGCCGACAGCGAAATTAGTTCGATTCGTGCTGTGGGTATAGATGAAGACCCGAAGGTTCGCACTGTTTGCGGTAGCGGTGAATTGTTTGGTTTTGGGGATAAAGATGGTCGCGCTGAGGAGGTAAGGTTGCAGCACTGTTTGGGTGTTGAATACGCTCAAAATTACCTCTGGGTGGCTGATACTTATAATCACAAAATTAAGCGGATAGACCACCGGGGCGGTACGTGCAGAACAATGATTGGAGATGGTACAGCAGGTTTGGTTGATGCTAAAGGTCTCAAGGCTCGATTTTTTGAGCCTTCAGGGTTGAGTGCGATCGGGCCTCATTTGTTTGTTGCTGATACGAACAATCATGTAATTCGGAAAGTTGAGTTGGATACGCTGGAAGTCACAACTTTGGATTTCCCCAGTTTGTGCGCTCCGGAGGTTTGTGTTCCTGATTAAGTCGATCGACCTTTTTCCTATTAGCCAGGGTTCTCAATTCTCCTGATTGCCCGATTGATTGTGGTCAAGTAGGGTGCTCTTCGGCGCACCTTACCACAATTTTCAAGCCAAGTAAGTTACCCTAATTATTCGCGGTGAGTGCAGTGCCTCACCCGCAGTTCATTCCTGGATGTAGAACCTCTATATTTTGGGTGTACGGCCCAAGAATACCTGACCGATAAAGTAGAACGTCAAACCACTTTTTGCGTATGACTGAATTACTAAATGTTGTTAATTCCATCGCTACTAAAACCGCGATCGCCCCTATTAAATAATCGCAAAAATCCTCGCCCCCATCTAAAATTCCGAATAACTCAGCAGCCGCACTATTTTTTCATCATCGTTCAATTCCCCGACAATTCGTCGCACGGGTTTGGGCCAGATTTTAATCAAAGTAGGAGTTGCTGAAATCTGATCTGCCTCAGCTTGGTCTGGATGTTTCAAAACATCAATTACTTTTAAAGTGTAGGGACGATCGAGGCATTGCTCTAAAAACTGGTGTAAAGTTTCTAGGGTGCGTTCGGTGCTGGGGTTGCTGCCGGAAACAAACAGACGCAAAACGTACCCTTGAGTTTGTGGCGGTGGGGTGAGTTCTGTTGGTTTGGGAAGCCGAGTTTGCTGCGCTTGCGGAAAGCCCAAGGGAGTTACTATGGAACTGCTCCAGTCCGATCGAGCTTCGGGGCTGGCATACTGTATAACTAAGTCGTGATTTTCCCAAAGTTCGGGGAATTGTTCGTGATAAGTAGCAATCGCCATCGGTTCGCACATTTCTTCGCTACGGGGATGCCACACTAAGTCGCCAGTCCCAAAAATGGCGTTCAACAGTGTTTGATGTCGCAGCACGGGGGGGTAGGCCTCGGCAGCAACCCGCACCTGCCTATCGCCTGGATCGAGCCAGGAGTCAACGGTTGCCGTGTAGCAAGGTATCAGAAAATGCGGCGGTTCTGACAAACCGAGGATCTCCTGTAGAGCTACGCACAACTGCAAATGCCACCGAGTTTGCTTGCGGGGGTCTATGCAATAGATTAAGTCTCCCCCTGGTGTAAACAGCGCAATGCCTTTGAAAAATTCCGGCAAAATAGGGCGATCGACTTTCAATTCAGTACACCAATAACAGTTAGCAGTTAACAGTTAACACTCGATTTTTACCAGTTAATAATTGACATTTGACCTTTATGAGCGGGTTTAACATTTGATAATTGATATTTGATAATTGTCAACTGTTTAAATCCCCATCCTAAAAACCTCGTTTTCAACTGTCAACTGTCAACTGTCAACTGTCAACTGTCAACTATTTAGACTCGACCTCGCAGCATCTGAGCCATTTCGTTCGGAAACGGCGAGTTCTCTACACAAAGTTCTTCAGTAATCCGACCTTCTTGATAAAGGCCGTAGAGCGACTTATTCATCGTCGTCATGCCTTCATAAGTATCTTTGATCATGATTTGATTGATTTCCTCATTCTGGCCCTTCAGAATGTATTCCTTAACCACGTCGGTATTGATCATAACGTCGTGGAAAGCAGCCCGCTTTCCGTCGGTGGTTTTACACAGCAGTTGAGCAATAATCGCCACTAGGGATTCGGAAATTGAGACCCGTATGGCATCCTGTTCTTCCGCCCCGAACATATCCAGAATCCGGTTCAGGGTCTTAACCGCACTGTTGGTGTGCAGGGTTCCTGCAACTAAGTGACCCGTTTGAGAGGCTTTGAGGGCGATTTCCACCGTCTCTCTGTCCCGAATTTCTCCTACTAGCAGCATATCCGGGTCTTGTCGCAGAGCGCCTTTGAGAGCGCTCATAAACTTGAGGGTGTGCCTGCCGACTTCCCGGTGCTTAATCAAGGATTTTTTGCTTTCGTGTACGAATTCTACGGGGTCTTCGATCGTGATGATATTGTAGGCTTTATTCTTATTGATGTAGTCGATCATCGCGGCTAACGTGGTAGACTTACCCGAACCTGTCGGGCCTGTCACCAAAATCAGCCCTTTGTGGTAGCCACATATTTTCCTAAATACCTCCGGCAGTTTCAATTCCTCCAGTGTCATTATTTTGGCAGGAATTAGCCGCAGCACCATTGCCGGGCCGGCCAAGGAGTCCATGCAACTGATCCGAATGCGGACGAAGCCGAAGTCGAAAGCGCCGTCAAAGTCTAGGGTTTTTTGGAAAATTTCAATTTCTTCATCGCTCATGCACTCCCGCAACCAGCCAAAAAACGTATCTAAATCGGTCGGTGGATAGCCGATGTCGGCAATCTCGCCCCGGGTGCGGAAGCGGGGAACTTCGTTTACTCCCAGGTGAAGGTCGGATACTCCTTCATCTTTGGCTCGGATTACTAGCTCTTTCAAACTCGGAACTCCGCCGCTGCTAGAACTCTGGCTTTTAGGTGTGGCGAAGGATTGCGGCGCTGGTGCCGGTGGCGCTGCTGGTGCGGGTGCGGCAGGCGGCGGTGCTGGCGGCATTCCTGCTGCTCTGGGGGGCATCCCTGGAGCTGGAGGGCGGGGCATTCCTGGCGGTGGGGGAGCTCCGGGTACGGGCGGGCGAGGAGCTGGCGGATGCTGTTGTGTCATATGCGCTACCTTAAGTTGGTGAGAAGGCTGACTCGAACAGATGATTTGTGGGAGTTGAACAATGCCGATCGCCATTGTGCGTCTCTTGCACAAAAGCTTAACTGTTGTTCTCAGTCTATCCCAAGATAGGGTCGTAATGCTGCACTACTAAGGAAATATTCTGCCAATTGGAGGATGCCATCACTCTCGATATATGATCAAATATGAATTTTTGACTTTTTTGGATAAATTTCTTAAGGAAAAGAGTTTGCAGCAACTCAACAGTATTAAATTATACTTTGTCCAACTATTAAGGAGTTAAACGGATGAATTCTGTCGATTGGGCTTTTACTCCTGCTTTGGAGTTGGCGAAGTCGATTCGCGCCCTGGAAGTGTCGCCTTTAGAAATTGTCAATCTTTACTTGGAACGGATCGATCGATTAAACCCTCAGCTTGGCAGTTATTTTACAGTAACGGCCGATCGGGCGATCGCCCTGGCTAAATCTCAAACCGAGCAACTAGCCGGCTTAAACAAGCCACAGGAATTGCCACCTTTTTTCGGAGTACCAATTGCGATTAAAGACTTGACACCAGTTGCCGGCGTTCCCTGTACCTATGGCACTCAAGCTTTGGTGAATAACATATCTAACTACAGCGAATCAGTGGTATGGCGGATCGAAGCAGCGGGATTTAACATTCTGGGCAAAACAGCAACCTCTCAAATTGGTTCATTGCCTTACACCGAACCCCCAGGTTTCCTGCGGGCGCGCAATCCCTGGAATTTAGAGTATACGCCCGGAGGTTCCAGCGGCGGCTCAGCGGCGGCTGTAGCGGCGGGTTTATGCGCGATCGCCCAAGGTTCAGACGGCGGCGGTTCGATCCGAGGCCCAGCTTCCTGCTGCGGTTTAGTGGGCATTAAACCATCGCGGGGGCGAGTTTCCTGGGCCCCCGTCGGAGATTACCTCAGCGGCATTTCTGCCAACGGCCCCCTGGCGCGCACTGTAGCTGACGCCGCCGCACTTTTAGATGTGATGTCAGGCTACACAACAGGCGATCCGTACTGGCTACCCGATTCAAATCCGACGTTTTTAGAAGCTTCCACTCAAGAGTTAGGCAAGCTACGAATTGCTTTTTCTACCAGTATTTCCCCTGTGGGCGAGGCTTCGGCTATCTGTCAGCAAGCGGTACTCGAAACCGTCAAGTTACTGACTGATTTGGGTCACGATGTCGAACCGGGATGCCCTGATTTTACGGGTTTAATCGAACCGTTTATCGCAATTTGGCAGTCTGGGGCGGCGGCAAGCGGTATTCCAGGCCCTGCTTTGGAACCGATGAATCGCTGGCTGTTAGAAAGAACTATTTCCGCTGGGGAATATTTGCGGGCGGTGAATCAAATGCAGGTGATTTCACGGCGGATTGTGGGATTCTTTGAAAAATTTGATGTGTTAGTTTTGCCGACTTATATGCACTCGCCAATCCGGGTTGGGGAGTGGGCAGATTTGAGTTTTGAAGAAACTTTGCAGCGAATTATTAATTGGGTTGCTCCTTGTCCGCCGTTTAATGCTAGTGGTTTGCCTGCGATCGCACTTCCTGCCATTTTAGATAACAACGGTTTACCTGTGGGAATTCAAATTATTGGGCGGCCGGCGGCGGAAGCCACTTTAATTGCTTTAGCGGCGCAGATGGAAGCGGCGAAACCTTTCCCGGTTTTAGATTTTAAATAGGGAAGAGCAAGAAATAAAAGCACGTTTCCCTTTTTTATGGGTATGCCGAATCAGGACTTGTGCGCGGCGAACAAAAAATCCGGTTTATTGCAGAATTTTCTAGTCAGCCATCCCATATTTGACCAATAAACCGAGTTGGTCGCCCAGTCATACTTATTACCAATAATGCTGTATTTTATTGAGAATCCTTCTTTAGATTGATAGATATTGTGCTTATTTTGTTTTAAAAATGGTAGCAGTTCGCTGCCAATATTTAGGGTGAAATTTATGTTAACTTCCGGCCCGATTACCGCTCCCGTTCCCGTTTTTCTAGTTCTTTTAGCAATCATGCTAATCGCCCCGCTGGTATTTGAGCGCTTGCGACTACCGGGAATAGTCGGTTTAATTATTGCTGGCGTAATTGTCGGGCCCAACGGTCTAAATTTGCTGCAACGAGACGCTACTATTGTTTTGTTAGGTACTGTAGGATTGCTGTTTTTAATGTTCCTAGCGGGATTGGAAACTAGCCTCGACGACCTCAAACTCAATGCGGACAAAGCTGTCATATTTGGGCTGGCTACTTTTTCGCTACCGATGATATTGGGGACAGGAGCAATGCTGCTGTTGGGATATAGCTGGCTGGCTGCAATTTTAGTCGCTTCTTGTTTTGCTACGCACACGCTTTTAGCGCTGCCAATTCTCACCAAATTGGGATTGATGCGAACTCAGACTATTACTACTACTTTGGGCGGGACTTTAATTACGAATGTGTTGGGACTGTTGGTGCTGGCAATTGTTGTTAAAGCTTTCAAAGGAAATCTAACTCTCGAATTTTGGCTGTTTCTCATTCCATCTCTTGCTATCTACACTTTTGCTACTTTGTGGGGAGTACCCAAAATCGGTCGCTGGTTTTTTAAGAAATTTGGACATGACGAAAATGCCGAATTTATATTTGTATTGGCCACCCTATTTCTAGTTTCTTACGCAGCAGAACTAATTGAAATTGAGGCAATTATTGGTGCATTTTTATCGGGAATTGCCATAACTCAAATTATTCCCAAAATGAGTCCCCTGATGAATCGGATTGAGTTTATTGGCAATACGCTGTTTGTGCCGTTTTTTCTGATTTCTGTGGGGATGTTAATTGACCCGCTAATTTTGGTGAAGCAGCCGCAGTCTTTGTTGGTGGCAGCAGTGATGATTTTAGCAGAGGTGGTGAGCAAGTTTTTGGCAGCTTGGCTACCGGGGAAATTATTTCGTTTTGAGTTTCCCAACATTATGGTAATGTTCGGTCTTTCTGTTGCTCAAGCTGCTTCTACTTTGGCTGCGATTACGGTTGCTTTTGACATTAAATTGGTCGATACTGAAACGGTGAACGGCATCATTGCCATGATTTTAGTAACTTGTGTCGCTTCTCCTTGGATTGTATCTCGGTGGGGTCAAGAAATGCAGCCGCCGGGGTCTAGTTTGCCGACTGCTACTTCGGGAAAGCATTCATGGGGAGAGCGAGTTTTAGTCCCTGTTGCTAATCCGAATACGGAAGATAATTTGCTGCGTTTGGCTTTGATTTTAGCCAAAACATCTCAGGGAACTTTGCTACCGCTGCATATTTTGTCCGATCGCGGGGAAGCAATTTCTCCGGCAGATAAAATGCAACAAACTCAACTTTTGACGGCTGCGGAAACTGTGGCTAACGCGGCTGCTTGTGCGGTTGAACCGATCGCGAGGATAGATGATGCGATCGATCGCGGAATTCTGCGAAGTGCAACCGAACGCGAGGCTAGTTTAATTGTTTGCGGTTGGAAGGGATTTTCTACGACGCGCGACAATTTTTTTGGCAGCATCATTGACAATGTGGTAAGGCGATCGCCCGTACCCGTACTGATTGCTCGATTTCCCGATCCTCTTCAGAATACAGCCAGAGTTATTTTGGCCATAACTGACAGCGAGTTGACTCGGTTTGGATTTCAGGAAACCGTGGATATTGCTAAGAGTTTAGCCGACGAACTCAAAGCGACTTTGCAAGTGTTGTTAGTGGCGACACAACGGGAAAAAAGCAACAAAAGTGCGGCGGAGGTGGAAATTCTTTCTGAGATACCAGTAAATCGGGTGCGGGGAAATTTTATCAAGCTAGTTTCGCAGAATTTGTTAGAACACGATTTGCTGATTTTAACAACACTTTCTCAGCAACAGAAATTGTGGGAAAAACCGGGAACTCTCAAAGAACCGGAAGCCATCGCCCGGACTCACCAAAATATTTCGATGCTTGTTGTTTATTTTCCTGTATCTTGAGGAATATTTTAACCGCAGATTACGTTATGAATCTGCATTCATCTGCGGTTAAGATTTTAGGACTAAAGCCAACTGGCAAATTAAACAAAGGTATGTATAGCCTTTCTCAGTAACATGAGGTAATCATCGGGAATAGGGCATCGGGCATCGGGCATCGGGCATCGGGCATCGGGCATCGGGCATCGGGCTCGCCCCCATACCTCACAACGCTTGAGAACGGCTATAGTTGCGATTGTGCGCTCTTTCCTAACTAAGAGCGCACAATCGCAACTACATACCTAAAATTTAAGTCCTATTTGTGACAATTGTGTAAGTCTTATATTTAATCCTAACCCAACGGAATTACTAGCAAAATTTCCGCACCTTTGTGCGGTTCGTAAATACACTAGATCGCTCTTTTCACTCGTGAAGGTTGTATTTTTTGGGCGATCGATTAAAACATCATTTAACTCGTCATCATTAGCACCCGCACAAGAAGTGCACTTAGGTACGGAATGTGCGCTCGGCAAGTAAATATGCGTAGAGACCTTGACGATCACACCCCGATGGAGACAATTTCTCGGCATCTAGGACAATTTCTCGGTATCTGGGAGAATTTTGAGAATATGGTGATCTACCCCCTCTAGTTCAATAAGGTAAAAATGAGCATCAGACCAAATTTCAGATGGTTTTCTTCGGTGGCGAGTATTTTGGGTTCGATTTCGATTAATCCTTTCAGCGGCGCGACATCCTCTGCAAAAGCTGCAGAAACGGTTGTTGTTCGCAAAGGTATTTTAGAATCGTCAATATCGGTTGAGGATTTGCGCGAACTCGCAGAAACAGGAAAAGTCCCCGCCAAACTTCAAGCTTATGCAAATCTCCTGTCTGAGGAACAGCGGAGTAAAATTTTTCGGGCGCTGCAAGCGAAAATTCCCCTAAATGTAGTCGGCCTGAGTAACTTGCTAAACACGGGCATCGGCACTGCCATCCTGACGGATTTGACTACAGTCATACCTAGGCGTGGCGGTGGGGGTGTGGAAGCCCTGCGAGCCGCTTTGGTGCAGGGAGCAAACGCGCCGGAAGGCTTATCGGTATTGACTTTCATTGAATCTTATCCGAGCTCGCGAGTAGTGGTGGATCTCGATCGAGCTTTCACAGTTTTGGGAAATATGAACGCCAGTTTTTGGCAAACTCAGCGCTTTATGGCGGCGATCGCACCTCAGTTAGCAGCGGTTAAACCCGCGTTTAAGCTGCCTTTCGATCCAACCCAGCCCGGCGCTAATGTCGTGCAGGTACGGGCGCTAGATTTGAACGATAGTGCCCGCAATCGACTTATTCCAGTTGATGTGTATTGGTCGGAAGCTGCGACAGCCGACAAACCGACGATCGTCTTTTCTCACGGGTTGGGTTCCGTCCGCACCGATTTGCGCTACATAGCCGAGCATTTGGCGTCTCACGGCTATGTAGTAGCAGCTTTAGAACATCCGGGCAGCAACGAGACGAATACCAATGCTGCGATGGCGGGGAAGTGTCCCTTGCTAGCTCCTCAAGAGTTTTTAGAGCGTCCCAAAGACATCAGTTTTGTACTCGACGAACTGACAAAATTGAACCAAACTGATGATAATTTGCAGGGGAAAATTGCGATCGACCGATGGGTAATAATTGGCTATTCATTTGGCGGCGCTACAGCCTTGTCCTTGGCCGGCGCCGAACTGCAATTGAGCGCACTCAAACAAAGGTGTCAGGGGGATTTGATTGGGTTCAGCTTAGGCGAAGGCATTCAGTGCGCGGCGGCCGGATTGCCCGAAGAACGGTATCAATTGCGGGATGGGAGGATTAAAAGAGCGATCGCCATGAATCCGATCACATCATTATTATTTGGAGAAACGGGTTTAAGTGCCATTCAAATTCCCACCTTAATAGTAGCATCTTCTGCCGACAAAACAACTCCCGCCTTAGCCGAACAAATTGCCGGCTTTCCGAAAATTCCATCTCCTAAATGGCTAGTTGGTTTGGTAGGAGGAACCCACTTAAGTGTCAAAGATCCGAGTACAACTTTAAACCAAGTTCGTCGGCCGAGCACAGTAATTACCGGCGATGAAGTTGTCGGCGACCAAGCTGTTAGCATACGCAATTATATTAAAGCTGTAAGTTTGGCTACCGCCGCGCAACTAACTGCTGAAGCTGATAAATATGCAGTTTTTCTAACACCAGAATACGCGCAATTTGCTTCCACATCGGCAATCCCGGTGCGGCTAGTAACAGAAATTTCCCCGGAAACTAATGCAGTAGTGCAAACTTTTCTTCAAGGGAATAAGTAGTGATTAGTAATTAATAATTGGTCATTAGCTAATAACTAATTATTAAGACTTGTAGCAATATCAAATAAGGTGACATGAAAATTATACTTGAGTGCGTCTTCTCGGTCGCTCCTGAGAGCACGGAGCCACACGGGAAGCTACCACTGCATTGGGAAAATTATGATTCCGATGTCAGCGGAAACGATATTACGACTAGCAGCTTTTCCTTTTGTATGGGCTGCCGCTTAGCCCCGAAGGGTGTATTTTTTTCTTAAGCTGTTTCTGATATATTTTGTCCGTGCAAGGGCAAAATATAACAAACTGCTTCCACAAACTCTACTCCCAAACTGCAATGCCTAAAAAAAATCTTATCCCGCTATTGCTTCTGTTGGCAGCCCTGTTTACCCTTTACGGTGACACTTTAACTTTTCTCCCCAAACCTGTAAGAGATACTAGCGTAGCAAGCCGAAAGTTCTTCGTCGGGTTGTGGCCAAATTGGTTGAGGCCGAGAGATTTCAACGAGCAAAGGCAACAGGATATTGATAAATTGCAAAAAAGCCCTAGCCCGAGTCGATAGTTTTGAGCTACCAGGGATAAACCCGGTTTCTCTAATAATACCTAGCCATTTTCTTGTAGTATTGTAGGTTGGGTTAAGCGAAGCGAAACCCAACAGTACGATTTTAGATTTTGGATTGTAGATTAGAGATTTTTTATCCACTCTCTAATCTGTAATCGATTAAACTTAAGATTTTAGATTTTCCTCCCAGCGGTAAGGTGTGCATTGCACACCCTACAGATAGAGGTTATGCCTCTAGGGCTGTTTTAGATTGGTCTTCCCATCTAAAATCTAAAATCTAAAATCTAAAATTGATTAGGCTTGCTTTTTCAACCAGCTAAACATAGCTCGCAAATCTTTACCAACTTCTTCAATAGGATGTTCTGCTTCCTGACGGCGCATGGAGGTAAAACCTGGTTTGCCAGCTTGGTTTTCCAGAACGAATTCGCGGGCAAATTGGCCGGATTGAATTTCGCTGAGAATTTTACGCATTTCGGCGCGGGTTTGATCCGTGACGATGCGGGGGCCGCGAGTTAAATCGCCGTATTCTGCGGTATTGGAGATGCTGTCGCGCATTTTGGCGAGGCCTCCTTCTACTATTAAGTCAACGATAAGTTTAACTTCGTGCAAACATTCAAAATAAGCTAATTCCGGTTGGTATCCGGCGTCAACTAAAGTTTCAAATCCAGCTTTAATTAAGGCGCTCAAACCGCCGCACAAAACTACTTGTTCGCCAAAAAGATCGGTTTCTGTTTCTTCGCGGAAAGTTGTTTCCAGGATGCCTGCTCTGGTGCCACCGATACCTTTAGCATAGGCCATTGCCCGATCGCGCGCTTGACCGGAAGCATCTTGATATACTGCAAACAAACTCGGAACACCTTCCCCTTGTTCGTAAGTCCGTCGCACCAAGTGTCCGGGGCCTTTGGGGGCAACCATTACTACGTCTACATTGGCAGGGGGAACAACTTGGCCGAAGTGAATGTTAAAACCGTGAGCAAATGCTAAAACATTTCCTTCAGAAAGGTTCGGTTCGATTTGTTCTTTGTAAATAGTTTTTTGAACTTCATCGGGCAATAAAATCATGATGAAGTCAGCGGCGGCGGCTGCTTTGTCTACCGGGTGAACTGTTAAACCCGCGTTGGTTGCTTTGGCTGCAGATTTGCTACCGGGATACAAACCGACAACGACATTCATGCCACTGTCTTTGAGGTTAAGCGCGTGGGCGTGTCCTTGGGAACCGTAGCCGATGATAGCAATCGTTTTGTTGGCTAAGAGGTCTAGGTTCGCGTCGGTGTCGTAATACATACGGGCCATAATCCTTGTCTCCTGAGATGCAAATTGGGTGATTGACTGCAAAACTCTCATTTTATCAAAGTAGGGTACTTTTTTTGCAGAAATTTTTAAATTAAGATTTGGACGGGGGAAAATAAAGGGCGATCGCGCTGAATTTAGCAGGGTTTCTGGCAGAGTCTGCGATCGTCAAATATAATTGTCAATAGCGTGCTGTGCATTTGGACAAACTCACATCTTGC
Source organism: Microcoleus sp. w1-18aA5 (assembly GCF_036701705.1). Taxonomy (NCBI): domain Bacteria; kingdom Bacillati; phylum Cyanobacteriota; class Cyanophyceae; order Oscillatoriales; family Microcoleaceae; genus Microcoleus; species Microcoleus sp. w1-18aA5. The sequence continues at coordinate 58,391 of NZ_JAUPTE010000022.1, forward strand.
GCCATTCTCAAGAACAGGCTTTTCTGCCTGTTCCACAAAGAGTGAATTTTGTTGTGGAACAGGCAGAAAAGCCTGTTCATAAAAAGCTTATTGAGAATGGTGCAACATCTCAGAAAAACGCAACTAACTAACTTTTTTCAGATGAAAATAAAAGCAATACATCATGTGGCTATTATTTGCTCGGATTACGAAGCCTCGAAAAAATTTTATGTAGAAGTATTGGGATGTTCCATTATCAAAGAAACTTTCCGAACCGAGAGGAATTCTTACAAACTAGATTTGCGAGTCGGAAACGGCGACACCATCGAGCTTTTCTCATTTACCCATCCTCCTGAAAGAATTAACAATCCTGAAGCTTGCGGTTTGAGACATTTAGCTTTTGCAGTTGAGGACATAGAAGCATCAGTTGCTTACTTAAAATCCCAACAAGTAGAAGTAGAAAAAATTCGCCTTGACGAGATTACAGAAAAACGGTTTACCTTTTTCCGAGATCCTGACAACTTACCCTTAGAAATCTATGAAATTTAAGGAGTATCCCGATTTTGTAAAGTCGCTCTTAAGTCAATAGGTGGGGTGTGCATTGCCCTAAAAACTGCATGATTACTTCCCAATCTAAAATCTAAAATCTAAAATTGTATAATGGACTATATCATCAGAAACACAATCACGGTCGGATTGCCTGCTTTAATGCTATTTATAGCCATAGCAGCTACAGGTAAAACAGGTGACGCAGCCGTTTGGTCGGGTTTGGTTAAAGTCGGCGGTTCCTTTGGTATGCTGATTGGTTTAGGTGTGTTGGTATTTGCAGGATTTGTTGCCAATTATTTTAGTTATTTTGTGGTAGATAGCTTGCTGGTGAGATTTTATCAAAAGCGGCGAGAGTTGGAACAGCCAGAACAACTGGTAGCAGAAATTGATAAATTGCTGATTACCAACGACCTCAAAATCAAGCTAAAATGGGCGGTGATGCACAGCATGACCAACAAAAGCCTTAGCTTGAAGCACCTAATTTTAAAATGGTTTATTATCGCAGCCACTGTAAATGCCGTATTGTCAATAGTCGGTTATTTGGGAGAATTCAACATTTTTTTTGAATTGACTTCTCATTTTAAACTACAATATCTGCTGGTTGGTTTCTCTACTTTTATATTCTTCGCTCTCGTGCGCTCAAAAAAAATATGGTGGCTGGTGAGCGCATTTTGCATTATCATTAATTTGGCGGAAATTGTTCCTTGGTATTTTCCAGCGGCCGCCTTTGCCGGAGCAACTCCTGGACAAAACCTGCGGATTTTGCATTCAAATGTTTTAACGAATAACCGACGCTATTCTGAGGTGATATCGCTGGTAAAAGCAGAACAACCAGATATCGCGGTTTTTGTCGAAGTCAGCACAGTTTGGGCGAAGGAGTTAGCCGTCTTAAGCGATATTTTTCCTTACTCTTCCAACCTGCAAGAATCTGATAGATTTGGCAGTGCAATATACAGCAAGCTGCCTTTAGAAAATGCTTCTATTAAAGCCTTTTCAAAGCGAAGAAAGAGCTTGTCTGCGGATGTGAAATTTCAAGGTAAAATCATTTCTTTGATTCTTGTTCACCCCACTGTGCCGATCAAACAGCAGAGTTTTATCGAGCGCAATCGACAGCTAGCAGGCATCGGCGAGTATGCAGCCCAAGTCAAAAATCCGGTGATTGTGCTTGGCGATTTCAATACCACAATGTGGTCGCCTTTCTATAAAAATATGGTCAAAACCGGAAACCTGCGAAATGCGCGATCGGGCTTTGGCATTTTACCGACTTGGCCGACTTTTATGCCGCTGGCTTATATTCCGATCGATCACTTTCTAGTCAGCAAAGAAATTGGTGTTTTGAAGATTCGTACTGGCCGCAATGTCGGTTCGGATCATTTGCCGTTAATTACAGATTTGGTTCTTTGAAGCCAAGATTCGATATTTTCTAACAAATTATTGATTAACTGTATCTGGTATTGCTGAATATTAGTCTGTAGCGGCTCTTTGCTGTCTTGAAAACAGATAACTTTTCCGGCGATTTCCTTGTAGTGTTGCAGCATGGAAAAAGTATCGGTACTGAAGCGAGCGAGATAGTTTTTAGCAGCCTCACTGCAAATTTCCTTTACTTGATTTAGATAAGCTTCTGACGATTCAGGCGGCTTCTCATACCCAGTTCTTTTATTCAAAATATAGCTAGCACCGCCGACTACTGCAGCTCCCACAGGCCCGCCCAATAGCCAACCTAAGCCTGTGGCGATCGCCACTGGAGCCACTTCGCCCTCGATCGACTTTTGAGCTGGAGGTGGTGGCGGCTCCGGTAAACTGACTTGCGGGGATGGAGGAAAGGAAATCAAAAGTGCGATCGGCTGTTCTTTCTCAAAGAATTCGCAAGCTTTATTTACCCATTCTGCGATGGTTTGCTGCTGATGTAAGACCTCTCTCTCAAATTTTAGCTTCCAGGCGTCAAAACTTCCTTCCTGGAGCGACAGCGCCATTTCCGATTGATACCGCTGCAAAAGTGTGGGCTGGTAAAGCCAAATCTCGAAATCGGAAACGCTGGCTTGAAAGCCTTTTGATATCAATTTTTCGGCTTTTTGTTTAATTTCAATTTTGTCTTTATGCTTCTTTTGAGCTGCGGCTATTTCTGCGGTGACAGTTTCAGCTTTGGCTCGGAGAGATTGGCAAATTTTAGTAGCTATAGCTTCAATTCTAGGCAACTTAACTGCTAGTTGTTCCTGTTGAGCTGCCACAATACTTTGCAAAGCCGATTCAAACGTAGCAATTCCTGTAGTTTGGGCTGCGGCCACATCTCCTTTTAGCCTAGCCCTCAAAGCCGGCAAAGCATCGACGCGGTAGATATTGCTGATATTGTTCGGCAAGTTCGAGCGAAAACTTTCGGCAACAAACAACAACCGATTGTATACTTGTTTTTGGTCGTCTGGTTCGAGTAGATTGAGAAAATTGGCAACAAAGACGACTGTGTTGATGTTGCGATCGCTCAACCAATCTCTCAAGTTCTCCCGTTCGCCTAAAGTCATCAATTTGCGAGCATCTAAAACCTGCACAACTAAATCAGCCGTTAGCAATTTATCCCGAACCAAATTATCCTGTTGTTCCCGATCGTTGGTTCCCGGCAAATCCAGCAATTCCACACCCGTTTTCAGGAATGGATGGGGACAATAAACATTAACGGCGGCCACATCATCCCGCATTTGTCTCGCGTCGTCAAGGATGGCATAGCGTTTCAAAACATCAGTCCCCGGTTCGCTAATTTCCGTGCCGTCTTTCAGGGTAATTTTTGCGTGCAATTCCTCGCCGTAGTTGACATAAATGGCAGCACCTGTAGTGGGCACAAGGTCGATCGGCAAAGCACGATTTCCAAGCATTGCATTGAGCAAAGTTGACTTGCCGTAATTAAACGGGCCAAAGACAGCAATTTGAAAAGTTGGTTTGGCGAGATAGTCGCAAATTGAGGTGGTATCTCGATACAGTTGGGAGTTTTTATCAAGTTCGAGAATACCGAGTGCTGATTTGAGATAGTCTGTCAGGTCTTGATAAATTGCGGGTTGTTGCATATTGTTGTTTTATTTTAAGCGGATGCTAGGAAACCTTGATATAGCGATTCAATACTCTGCGACTCGGCAGAAACATCAGCCTCCAATTTTTTCAACCGCTGCGATTCAGCCTGACAATTAATCTCGCGAGATTCCTTTTGTTCCAGCAAATTATCTAACTCAGCTTTCCGAGAATTAATATCCGCATTCATCCGATCGCCCACTTCTCGCCCGTAAACATCAAAACACTCTTTCACAGCATCGTGAATCGGCTGCCACTGCTCTTGAGCCACCTGCGGCAGATATTTCACCAACTCTTTTTTTGCCGCTTTAACCAACTGTTTGTTAGCTCCGTCTGCTTGCAAAACGCCAACACCAATCCCCAACAAAGCTAAATATAGCGGCCCCAAAACAACCCCGGTCAAACTAGCAAAAATTGTACTGACGCTCAACACAGTGATTAAATTAAGCAGGATATTTTTCCAGTCAAAACCAGCTCCTGCCATTGCTACGCCCGCCAGATTTCCGGTCGTTAACGAGAACAATCCCATCGCCCATTTTGCCCAAGCTGGCGAGTTATCTTCGTTCGAGTTGCTGACTGCTGCTGGTATTTTTTGCCCGGTCAGTTTTTCGGTGATTTTTTCAGTCACTTTCGTGTAAGATGCTCCGTAATTTGCCGCACTTTTCGATAGCTGCGAAAATGCTGAATTCATCTCTTGTTCTGCGGTGAGAGTCCAAGCTGCTAGTTTGTCATTGATGTACTGCTCTAATGCTCGTTTGAGCGATGCTTCAAAGGCTTCTCGCTTGCCTTGGCTGAAGAAATCCAGAAATTTTAGATCCGGTTGATACCGCAAAAAGTCTGTTTCAAAGGTGTTTTCTAAGTTGAGAACGTAGGCGCGGAAAGAATCTGCGATCGCCCGCGATTTACTATCTCTAACTTCGATAATTTCTTGTTGAAACTCATCCCGAATTTGAGTCAGCTTCTTAAACTCCGGCTCAACTGAATTAATTTTTTCCTTCAACTCATTGACATCGCGATCGAGTAATGGTAATCTGCGCCCAACAGCTTCGCGGACACGAGCAGAAATTTGACGCGCCAAAGTCCTCGCCGGGCGCAATTCCGAAATCGCCCTTTCCTGGGTCAAAAACGTATTCAGTGCCGCCATAAACTCGGGAAAACCAGTTCCTGTCAAATCCGCCTCCGGGTTTTTCATCCGCAGCCTGAGCGCCTTAATTGAGGTAATTGCAAACACTCGCTCGTCGTAAATATCGTGTCCTTCTGTTAAACAATATTCAGCCAAATTAGCTTGAAAAACCCGCCGCAGTTTCCCTTCTGCTTCTGCTAATTCTTCAGGATCATCCGGGTCAATCAAACTTTCCCGCACCTGATCCCAAGCATTGATCAAAAAGAAAATGCTTAATCCGCGATTTTTGATGTAATTTTCTAAATAACGTCTTTCACCCATTGTGCAAGGCTGAGTTGCTCTGAGCACAAACAAAATAGCGTGGCAGTTGTTGATGTAACCCAGAGATAATTCATTGCGGGCTTCTGTATCGTTCAGTCCGGGACTGTCTACTATTTCTATGCCTTTTTCCAGCAAAGGTAAGGGATATTCTACTACGGCACAATCGATATCGGGAAATGCTGGTTTCTTTTCTTCTTCTAAACGTTTTGCCTCAGCGGGGTCAATTGTGTAGTTCTGTTTAAAACTTTTAAAATCTAGCTGTTTGGGGCTTTTGCCGTCATTGAAATAAACGGTAACTTTTTTTTCTGAACCGTAGCGCAAAATCGTCAACAAAGCTGTACAGGGATTTACATCGCTGGGCAGTAAGTTTTCGCCGATTAACGCATTGAGAAAAGTGCTTTTTCCGCGTTTCATATCACCTAGCACTAACAGGCGAAAGACTCCTTGGCGCAAGTTTTTACTGGCGACATCAATGTCAGCGTTGTCTGTTTCTAAACCGAGTTTTCCCGATGCTTCTCCTGCTGCTAATTCTGATTGGTTGATGGCTGTGGCGATGTTGCTGAGGCGATCGGCAATTTCTCGGCGGACGGCGGCTACGCGCTCTAAATCGTTGAGAAAGTTGCTAGTTTCTACTTTAAGGTTCATGGCTGTTTCCTGATAGTTTCCTGCTTGAGCTTTCAACTTCTGTCTTCTTCAATAAACATTTTGTAAGCTATGAAAGCAATGCCTCCCACTATCAGCGCGGCTGCCAGCCAAGATGCTATGCGAACTGCAACGATAACAGCAATGACAATGCCTGTAAATTGAGCGGCTGCTATAATTTTTCGGCGCCACTGTTTGAGTTTGCCGTTAACTTGGCTGTCTGGTTCTTGGTACTTGCTTGTTAGATGTTCGGGCACTGAGCGGTCGATTTCGGCTTCTAGTTCGCGGAGCCGAATTTCTTGTTCTCGCTTCCGCAGTTCTTGTTCTTTACGCCGGAGTTCTCGGGATTTGTTGTCTGGAGAATTCATAAATTTTAGCCTGTTTTCCGCTGGAAAAATGTGTTATTTATTGTCAATGTTGCGGAGCCATAAGTTCTCTACGACTGTAACTCACCTTTTCCCCCATGTCGAGAAATGTTAAGAAATTTTAAAAAGAGCGATTCCCTACGGGATAGCTACGCTTCACGACTAATTAAGCCGATCGCCCTAGGCCCTAGACTAGCCGCTGCAAATCATCAATAGCCTTCGGGCCCGATAGTAGTGCGATCGCACTCGGCTTCCGACAAATCACCCAAGCGCGATCGAAATAAGTTGCAGCCCGCTAATTGAGCTTTGCTTAACTTTGCTTTCTCCAAATTAGCTCGACTCAAATCCGCATATCTCAAATCGGCATTCGTCAAATCTGCATTGTACAAATCCGCACCTTGCAAATTAGCTTTCTGCAAATTAGCACCTTGCAAATTGGCGTGACGCAAATTTGCTCTTGATAAGTTTGCTCTTGATAAACTTGCTTCCGACAAGTTAGCTTGATAAAGTTGAATGTCGCCCAATTCAGCCTCTTGCAAATCAGTTTTATAAAGATTAGCTTGCGTCAAATTTCCGTAGGGCAGATAAGCTCGCCTCAGAACGCTACCAGAAAGATTTATTTCTGTCAAATCTGCTTGAAACAAGTTATTTTCACTTAAGTCAACGGCGTTAAAGTTTCGCTGGCCCTCAGCATACTGAGCAAGCAATTCCTCAGCGCTTAGCTTTTGCATTTTCACTCCTCATGACGACAGCTACTGCAGCCAATCCATAACAGTAATTAATGGTTATTATTCTGCGTATTTATACTTAGGCATATTCTTATGTTAAGCTTGTGTAACAACAGTCGCATTTTTTCTAAGATTTTTTTTATATTTGTAAATTTCTGCCTTACTCGACCAGTAAGCGGTTAGTAATGTCAAGATCGATCGAGAAACCAAAGCCAATCCTCTACTGAAATATGCCAGAACATCCTCTCTCCATTGCTGAGCACTACCACGAACGCACCAAATACGACCCTGAAACCATTGCTGCTAAAAGCAAACAGCTAGATTGGACAGAGCAACCTGTGCCTTTCAAAGAATATAAAATTGGAGCGTATTTTGACCTCAAGCCTTATCTAAAAGATCCCTCGGAGGATGCCGATGCCGATCCCGATGCCGCTTGGTGGCATCGGTTATCTAGCTTGTTGCTGTGCAGCTACGGGTTGACGGCGAAAGTGCAGACGGTAGACGATAGCTACCTGTATTTGCGCTCTGCACCGTCGGCGGGTGGACTCTACCCAGCAGAGGTTTATTTAATCTCCCGTGGCACTGCCCAGTTGCCGGCCGGACTCTACAACTATCAGTGCAGAACTCATTCACTTGTTCATTTTTGGGACAGTCAAGTTTGGCCGACATTGCAAGCAGCTTGTTTCCAGTCGCCAGCGCTAGAAAATACCCAATTGGCGATCGCCATTACCACTGTTTTTTTCCGTTCTTCTTGGCGTTATGAAGACCGAGCTTATCGGCGAATTTTTCTAGACACTGGGCATTTATTGAGTAATATTGAGTTAGCTTGCGCCGTCAACGATTACCGACCTCACCTGATTGGAGGATTCGCCGACGAAGCTGTCAATGAATTACTTTACATTGACTCGGAGCAAGAAGGAGCGATTTGTATAGTTGCTTTAGCCGACTTGCTAGATATTGACCAAAACTTGCCTAAATTTAAAACAGCTTTGCCCGGAAACACCACCACTGATTACCCGAAAATTTCCGAAGGTCAACTGTTAAAATACCTTCACAAAGCGACGCATTTAGAATCAGACCCTACCGGAGCTGATGGCTGGAAAATTGATGAAAGTGAAGGGGAATTAGAGGATAAATACAACTTTCCATTTTGTAGTAAAGTTTCGACTGTCACTCCTTCGATTCCTTGGGGAGTGAACCTGGAAAATTTAGAAAACACTATGCTCAAAAGGCGTTCGACCCGTGCTTATACAGGTGCTTCTTTGAGCTTGGGCGAACTGCTAGCTATGCTGGATTTTACTTACCAGCCCCAGCACTATATCGACCAAGGATTAGACGGTTATCCCGACTATTTCGATCTAAGTTTGATCGAGACTTTTATTGCTGTTTCGGGAGTAAATGGGTTAGAAGAAGGCTGTTACTATTACGCTCCGAAAGCTCAAGAATTGCGACAAATTCGGTTTAAAAATTTCCGCAGGGAACTGCATTTTTTGTGTTTGGGGCAAGACTTGGGCAGAGATGCGGGGGCGCTGTTGTTTCACACGGCGGATTTGAACAGGGCTGTAGCAAAATATGGCGATCGAGTTTACCGCTATTTGCACATGGACGCGGGTCATTTGGGCCAGCGGTTGAATTTAGCAGCTATGCAACTGCGTTTGGGTGTCAGCGGTATCGGGGGCTTTTTTGACGATCGCGTCAATGACGTTCTCGGTATTCCTGCGGGTGAGGCTGTGCTTTATATTACAAGTCTTGGAAGACCTCGATCGTAAGAATAAGTCAATCGATTTTAGATTTTAGATTTTAGATTTTAGATTGAAGAATTGGCGTTGCTGATTTATGGTATGAACTACTCAATCTGCCAACAATGAAACAAGCGAGTCAGTCAATCTTCTGAATTTTCAAGTGATAGCGGTAAAGTGAGGATTGCAAACCTGTAATAGAGAGGTTTTACGTAAGTCCTACCATTGCTATTTGCCAATGCAAAATCTGCTAAATATTCTATCGAGCACTGATTCTGTCACTTCTTCGCCCGTAACTTCCCCCAATGCTTGAATAGCCCCGCGCAAATCTATTGTCCAGAAATCTAAAGGCAATTTATTGCTCATAGTATCTGTGCACTGTTCCAGAGAAATTTTAGCTCTGGTTAACGCCGCTGCTTGTCGCTGGTTGATTGCTAAATCTGAGTTTGCTGCTTGCAAATTTCCCCCGCTGACGGCATCTAAAATTGCTGTTTCTAAGTCTTCTATCCCTCGATCGAGGGCGGCGGCTGCGGCAACAATTGGGTGAATTTCTGAGGAAAAAGGTAGTTCGGTAATGGTGTTTACTAAGTCTATTTTGTTGATAATTATAATTAGCTGGCGGTGCTTTACTTGTTCGTAAATTTCCGAGTCTTCCTCTGTCCAACCAGATTCTGCGTCAATTGTCAACAACACTAAATCGGCTTGTTTTGCTGCTGCGCGAGATCGCTCAACGCCAATTTTTTCTACCTTGTCTTCGGTTTCTCGAATGCCCGCAGTATCGAGCACCTGCACCGGAATGCCGCCCACAACTAGCTGCGATTCTACGACATCCCGCGTCGTACCGGGCAAATCCGTGACGATCGCGCGATCGCTCTTACTCCACGCATTCAACAAACTCGATTTTCCCACATTCGGCCGCCCAACAATCGCTACTTTTAAACCTGTTCTCAACAATTCTCCGCGATCGGCAGTCGCCAAAATTGTTGACAATTCCTCCAAAACATGATTTATTTCCAAAGAAGTTTTAGCTTCATCTAAAGGCGGCAAATCTTCCTCAAAATCAATTCTTGCCTCAATTTCTGCCAGTACGTCCAAACAAGTTGTTCTCAATTTGCGAATTGGCTGCGCTAATTTTCCTTGCAAACCGGCCAAAGCACTTTGTGCAGCAGCGGGCGATTTTGCTCCCACCAAATCTGAGATACTTTCAGCTTGAGTTAAATCCAGCCTCCCGTTCAAAAAAGCCCGCAGCGAAAACTCTCCTGGCTGCGCTAATCTCGCCCCATTTTCCAAACATAACTGCAAGACTTGCTGCACAGCCATAATGCCGCCGTGACAGTGAAATTCTACCACATCTTCGCGAGTAAAAGAACGCGGTGCTTTCATGATTAACAATAAAGCTTCATCGACTAATTCTTGAGTTTTGGGGCGACGGATATGACCGTAAAGAATGCGGTGAGACTCCCAGATTTGCCGTCCTGGGGTGCGAAACAGAGTTTCGGCAATTTTTAAGGCTGCGGAACCGGAAACTCGCACAATGCCGACGCTGCCTTGTTGGGGAACTATGGCAGTGGCGATCGCTGCGATCGTTCCTCCTTTGGTTAATGATTCAGACATTTTTATTATTCACACATTCAAAAGTTCTTTCAATATCCTGTTTTTGAGTATCAGGCAATTGCTTGTCGATATTTGAGAGTATAAATCTCTAGTTTGTCATTCAAAAAATTAAAATAGCCGCCCTTTAGGGCAAAATGCACCAGTTTCCGGGTCGAAGCGTAGGAGATATTTGGTAATATTTTCCCTAGAGTCGCTAATTGCTCGTCGGCTGCGAGAGACCAGATAACTTGAATTAGGGATTCAACCAGTTGTACGTTCATTTGACTGACCTCCGGCTTGGTTGTTAAATTATACATATCTCATTGACAGGATAAACAATTTCAGCATTTTTTTTCTAAAATATTAGAAGAGCGTGGCAACAGCGAGGGACTTGGCGAGCCAATCCGATCGCCCGTTTGTCCAGTCAGTCGATTTTAGATTTTAGATTTTAGATTGACTCCACAAAAGAATCGGGTAGCTTCAACTAGGGTCTAAAATTTTGGGAGGCTAACGACTCCTGTGGGAAAGCAACTATCCGTTTTTGGGTAGGAGTCACGGCTCGATCGAACTTAAATTACTCAGCCACATATTTTGGCTATTCTGATTTCATGCGATAATGGAAAATTGACAATCAAGCATCCAGGATACCCGCCACGTGATTCATCCGTCCAGAAATAAAAAACCTGTATCCGATGAAACTTGCCCCCCGAATTTATCTGTGGGGTCAGTCGATTTTCGATTTTCGATTTTCGATTCTCGATTTACCCCACAGATAAATCTGGGAGCTTGAACTAGGGTCGAAAATTTTTATCTTTCCACGACTCCTGTACGTGGCAGCGTATCCGTTTTTGGGCTGGGTCAATGCTTCAATCTAAAATCTAAAATCTAAAATCGATTGACAGGGTAGAGGGCAAAGTATGATTGGTCAACTTCTAGACAGACGTTACCGCATCATTAAAGTCACAGACTCAAGTGAAGTGGGAAAAACTTATCTAGCAGCAGATACTCACCGTCCTGGGTATCCGCAATGCACGGTTAGAGAAATGCGACTCCCCGGCACAAGTTCACAAACTCCAGAATTAGTCAAAGTTATATTTCAACGAAACGCCGAAATAATTGAAAAGTTGGGAAAACACGACAAAATCCCGGAATTATTGGCGTATTTTGAGGAAAATCAAAGTTTATACTTAATTGAAGAATTTATTGCCGGTTCACCTTTAAGTCAAGAACTAATACCCGGTCAACCTTGGGATGAAGATCAAGTAATTGGTCTGCTATCAGAAATATTAGAAATTTTGGTGTTCATACACGAGAAGGGTTTTATTCACCGCAGAATTCAACCAGACAGAGCGATCCGGCGCGAGTCTGACGGCAAATTTGTATTGGTAGACTTTAGCTTAGACAAAGAAATTAACCCGGAACTTGCTAACTGTCATTTGTTGTCGCAAACTTCCCCGAACTCTGTTAAACGGCATGAGGCAAAAAAACAGGATTTGGCGGCCCAGGAGTTATACGTGCCGATCGAACAATTGAGCGGCAACCCCCGTTACAATAGCGACATCTACGCTCTAGGTACGATCGCCCAGCTTGCCGTCACGGGACTCTCACCCAACGAACTGAGTGCCTTAAAAAACAACAACAACGAAATTCCCTGGCGAAACCGAGCAACTTGTTCGGCAGCCCTAGCAGATATTATCGAGCAAATGGTGCGCCCCGACTGCGAGGAGCGCTATCAGGAGGCCGCCGAAGTTTTAGCAGACCTCAAACAAATCGCCGTAAAATTGGAGGTTGAGCCGCCGCCAGCCACAATCATCACGCACGCTATGAGTCAACCGCGAAGACAAAGCCCAACCAAACTGCTGCTGTTGGCTGCAACAGCGGCAGCTTTAATCTTGACGGCACTGATAACTTACTTTTGGCAGAGTCAAAGTCCGGCGAGATCAAAAGAATTGTTAGCCCGCGGCGTGGCCAAGGCGCAGCAAGGTGACACAACAGGCGCGATCGCCGATTATACTCAAGCGCTCGCCATGAATGCCACCGATGCGGAAACTTACTACAAGCGGGCAAACGCTCGCTACGACATGGGGGCAACCGAGCAAGCAATACAGGATTACACGCAAGCAATTAAAGTCAATCCTAGCCACACCAAAGCTCTCTACAATCGAGGTATGGCCCGCCTCGACATCGGGGACAAGCGGGGGGCCGTGGAAGATTTCACCCAAGTCGTGCGACTGAATCCCAGCGACGGTGAGGCATACTCGCAGCGGGGTTTAGCTTACTACGAGTTGGGCGACTACGCCCAGGCAATTGAAGACTACACTCAAGCAATTCGGCTCAGTCCCAACGATGCTACAGCTTACAGCAATCGGGGCTTAGCTCGATCGGCTGCAGGCGACAAAACAGGAGCAATGGCAGATTTTACTCAAGCCCTTCAAATTAGTCCCAAACAAGCTGGCGTATACTACAGTCGTGGTCGATCGCGGTTTAATCTGGCAGATTATCAAGGAGCGATGGAAGATTATACTAAGGCGATCGAATTGCAACCAGATATCGCTGATGCTTATACCAATCGGTGCAGCGCTTACTTGAATTTGGCCACCTACGACAAAGCGATTGCCGATTGCACCGAAGGAATTCGCCTCGATCCAAAAGATGAAGCAGCTTACAACAACCGCTGCATTGCTTATCTGAATTTAAAACAATATCAAAAGGCCAGCGAAGATTGCAGTTTGACGATCGGACTCAACGGCAACAATCCCAAAGCCTACAGCAATAGAGGATTAGCTCGATCGGCTTCGGGAGACAAGCAGGGAGCTTTAGAAGATTTTACTCAAGCAATTCGGCTCAATCCCAGCGATGCAGTAGCTTACAGCAATCGCGGTACTATTTACTCAGAACTAAAAAATTACCCTTTAGCGGTTGAGGATTTCGCTCACTCGCTGCGGCTCAACCCCAACAATGCTAGCGCTTTTTATAGCCGAGGCCTCGTCCGCCGCCAACTCAAAGACCGTGCTGGGGCGATCGAGGATTTTCAGAAAGCTGCAACCTTGTTTCTAGAACAAGGAAGAGCCGATGGTTTCCAAAACGCACAATCACAAATCAACGACCCTAAATAAACTCTTAGTTTCCATTCAGATGTTAAAAAAACAAGAAAAAAGGAAGAAGGAAGAAGGAAGAAGGAAAAAGGAAGAAGCTCAAATTACCAACTTCCCCTTACCAACTCCCCCTTACCAACTCCCCCTTACAAATTCCCAATTACCAACTCCCCGTTACCAATTCTCAATTATAGATATGAACATGGTTGGTCAACTTTTAGACAGGCGTTATCGCGTAGTGCAAATCCTCAGTTCAGGAGCTTTTGGACAAACTTATTTAGCTGTCGATACTCGCCGGCCGGGCCATCCTCAATGTGTAGTCAAACAACTGCGCCCTCCCAGCAACACTTCCACAGTTCTCAAAACAGCTTATCGCTTATTTAAACAAGAAGCAGAAATATTAGAAAAGCTGGGAAAACACGATCAAATTCCATTTTTACTAGCTTATTTTGAAGAAGCCAATCAATTCTACCTCGTCGAAGAGTTTGTGCCCGGACACGCCCTAAATAGGGAAATTGTGGCCGGTCAACCTTGGCGAGAAGAACGAGTGCTGGATCTGTTGCAAGAAGTGTTACAAGTTCTCGCCTTCGTACACTCTCAGGGAGTGATTCACCGTGATGTTAATCCCTCCAACTTAATCCGCCGCAAACCAGACGGCAAATTAGTTTTAATTGACTTTGGTTCGGTTAAAGAAGTTGCCAGTCACGTCAGCGATCACGATACAGAGTTTCCGCGCACCATTGCTACTGGAACTCCGGCTTATATGCCGATCGAACAATTTCAAGGCAACCCGCAATTTAGCAGCGACCTCTATGCAGTCGGGATGATGGCAGTCCAAGCTATCACTGGTTTACCCGGTACGGATTTGCCCAAATTGCAAGATCCGAGTCCTTCTCATACGGGGGAAATTGTTTGGCGAAACCGAGCTCAATGTTCTGTGGGATTAGCCAATATAATTGACAAAATGGTCTGTCACCAATTTGGCAAACGCTATCAATCTGCCGAGGAAGTTTTGGTAGCTCTCAGCAAGTTGAGACACCGCCAAGAGCCTGTGAATACGGCTAACAAGAAAAGTATTGCTCCCAGCTTAGTATCTTCTGATAGTTTTTATTCACGTTTGGGAAGTCGATTTTGGTTGCTGATTTTGGCGGGCGTCGGGGCAGCGATAGTTCTGGTATTTCTGTTTAGTTATTGGAGCCGCCCAAATCCGATTAAAGCTAAGGAATATTACGAACAGGGAGTGGAAAAGTCTCGCAATAAAGATGCGGATGCAGCTTTGCAGGCTTTTAATAAGTCAATTCAATTGAATCCTAAAAATGCTGAAAGTTTTTACCAGCGCGGTAATGCTAATTATGATTTACAAAAGTATGAAGAAGCAATTGCAGATTATTCTCAGGCAATCGCTCTCAATCCTAAATATGTTCAGGCTTATTTTAACCGCGGCCTAGCCCGTCACGATTTTAACGATACACGGGGAGCGATTGAGGATTACACTCAAGCTTTGAATCTCCAGCCAAACGATGTTGATACATATTATGAAAGAGGAGTTGGTTATTTAGAACTGCAAGATTACAAGGCCGCTATTCAGGATTTTACCGGAGTAATTCGGCTGCAGCCGAACCTTGTTAAAGCTTATCATTCGCGGGGGTTAGCTCGTGCTGGGAGTGGCGATTTGCAGGGGGGAATTGGAGATTATACTGAGGCCATTAAACTTGATCCTAAGAATGTTGATGCTTTTTACAGTCGGGGGAGAGCTCGCTTTCACCTAGGAGATTATCAGGGAGCTTTGGCGGATTATTCTCAGGTAATTGCGATCGATCCAAAGAGTGCAGATGCTTACGCTAATCGTTGCAGCACGCAGTTGAATTTGGGAGCGCATCAAGCGGCAATTGACGATTGCACTCAGGCAATTTCGCTGAGTGAGGAGGATGGGGTTCCTTACAACAATCGCTGCATTGCTTATTTAAATTTGAAGGATTATCCGAAAGCAATTGCCGATTGCACTCAAGCGCTAACAGTAAATCCGAATGATTTTAATGCTTTTAACAATCGTGGTTTAGCTCGCAGCGCCGGGGGTGACGCCCAGGGGGCGATCGCAGATTTTACAGCAGCAATCGGGTTCAATCCCAACAATGCGGAAGCTTACGCCAATCGGGCTAAGATTTATCAGGAGTTAAAGAATTACAATAGTGCGATCGCAGATTACGTGCAAGCTATTCGGATCAGTCCGAATTATGCTGCTGCTTACTACGGTAGAGGCATGGTTCGCCGCTCATTGGGAGACAAAGCAGGAGCAATTAGCGATTTAGAAAAAGCCGGCAAAATGTTTCTCGATCAAGGACTTACCGGCGGTTACAAAGATGCACAATTTGAGATTGAAAAGCTCAAGTAGTTATTAGTCAGTTGTTAGTTGTTAGTCAACAGTCAACAGTCAACAGTTAACAGTCAACAATGCCCCCTGCCCAATTCCCTTTAAGAGTTTTGAAGTCTCTTCACCAACTCATAAAACGGTTCCCAATTATCCTCAATAGCTATGGGCTCCCAAACAGCCTCAATTGTCGGTCTCAAGAGCGACTGTTCGGGATTGTGCTTCCGCAACCTGTCCGCCATTTGATCCATATCATCCGTAGACAAACTTTGCAAAACGTGATAGTAAAACTGTCGCCAAGGTGCGATCAAGTTTGCGGGTTCCGCCTCAGCAAAAATTAGACTAGCATCATCTCGCCAAGTGCGATCGAACTGCCTTCGCAATTCCCAAAAGAAATCGTGATACTCAACTTGAGAATCCGCCAGCATTTTAATTGTCAGCTTCAACAACTCATCTCCCTCCGCCTCTGGCAAATCCTCAAATCCCAATCTATTTAGCATTAACTGCCGATAAGCTGCATTATAATAATCGCCAAACTTTGCCAAACCCGCATCCATATCAGCTTGAGGAATCGCCGCTGCTAGCGGTTCCTGGAGCTTCTCTAAATTGTCCCTACAAATCAACGGTTGATTCCCGTAACAATAAAGACCAGAATAGTCAAAATAAGCGGCGGTAAATTCCGGTTTGTAAGTTGGGATAAAAGCGAAAGGCCCGTAATCGAAACTTTCTCCCGTAATCGACATATTATCAGTATTCAGCACGGCATGGCAAAATCCTGCTGCCATCCACTGAGCAACTAATTCAGCTACTCGCTGGACTAAATCTGCATAAAATAGCGCATATTTGTCCGGGGCAGAAAAACTAGCTTTGCTTGCTTCTAAATGCAGTTCTGGATAGTAATATTCAATAACAAAATCTAAAAGTTTTTTAGTTAAATCCGGGCGGCGGATATAGTGCAACCTTTCAAAAGTTCCAAACCGAATGTGAGAATGACTGAAACGCACCATTACGGACGATCGTGTCGGAGATGGTTCGTCGCCCCGCCACAAAGCATCCCCAGTTTCAACTAAACTAAAACAGCGAGATGTCCGCACTCCCAATCGGTGCAAAGCTTCGGCGGCTAAAACTTCGCGAATTCCCCCTTTGAGAGTAAGTCTACCGTCACCGCCCCGCGAGTAGGGAGTGCGGCCGGAACCTTTAGTGCCGAAGTCGTAAAGTCTGCCATCAGTGCCGCGAACTTGGCCGTATAAGAAGCCTCTACCGTCACCTAAATTGGGGTTATATGCGTTGAATTGATAGCCGTGATAGCGGAGTGCGAGAAAGGGACGGACGCAGTGAAATTTGCCGAACGCTTCGATGAAATGTTGGTCGGTTACTTGCGCGGGATCTAAACCCAATGTTAGCAATAATTGGTCATTGCGGAAGCGGAGAATATGCTGCGGAAAGTCGGCTGCGGGAACTTCATCAAAATAGTCGCCGCCGAGGGATTCGAGGGCTGGTTCGTAGTTGAGGGAAAGCAAAGGATTTGACATTTTTCTATTTTATCTTGAAATTGGCGATCGCTCCAAATTATATACAAGTAAGGTGCGGACTGCATTGGTGTCAACAATTGCCTCAGACCCTTTTTCTCTCTCGTTTATAGCCGAGTTCGATCCCCTCACATCTCCGGGCTTTTTCATGCTCAAATTTTAGCCAAGCTGAAGTTTGAGCATGAAAAATTAATGTCTTCCTCGAAGAGAAAAAGTTTTTACGGTCAATTTTATTGATAGTTGAATTAACCGTTTTCCTTGCTAAAAAGCGATTTTAAGGCTTGAATTTTAGTCAGATTCACCAGCTAATATACCAATCCCCTCTTTAAAACTGGTCAACACCCCGTAAATCGCCCAAATCGCCATCGCCCGCAAATAGTGACTCGCCCGAAAAGTTCCCCCCGCCGTAATCGCTTCCGGCGTCCGAAACTGCAACCCATTTTCATAAATCTGCTTCACCACAGCATCCGTCAATTTAAAAGCTTTCTCCTCCATCCCCATCTGTACCAAAAAAGCCGCCAACCCAAAATTAATCCCTGTCCAAACTTCCAAAGGATGAGTCGCATTCGGATTTTCCGGCGAACCATTCAGCATTACCCCATTCGCCGCACCGAACTCGCCATCGTTGAATTTCAAAAAGCAAGAATCGTACACAGTTTCTAAAGCACTAACTGCACATTCCGGCGGCACAATATCCGGCAATCCTAACAGTTTCGCGTAAAATTGACCGCACAATTGGTCTGCCATCACCACTTCGGAATTACTCTCGCTGTCCAAACGGTAATATTGACCGTTCCACAGTTTTTCTTGATAGCTCGGTCTTGCTTGTAACAGCCAACTGTGATATAATGCTATCTTTGCTTGAGGGTTAGGAATTATCTCCGGTGTTGCATCTTCCAAGATTTCGCCGATCGCGATCGCAGCCTCCAGCGCCGCCAACCACAAACCGCCGCAATACGCACTGATTCCCCGCATTTGCCAATCATCAAACGTCTGATCCGGTGCTCCCGAATTCTCAGGAATTCCGTCCCCATCCTCATCAAAAGTTTTCAGATAAGCCAAAGCCTCAACAATTGCCGGCCAACACTCTTGCAGAAACTCACAATCTGTGCCGCCAGTCAACAGGAAATCCCGATAAACCTGCAACACAAAATCGCAAGGCAAATCCTTCCACAAATTGCAATCTTGATAGCTAGTATAATTCGTTTTCTCCCAAGGATGTTCGTTAGGAGCACCCAAATCGTGGGGCGTTGCACCGACAGCTTTTCTAATAGCCGAAGCTTGATTCCAGCCAATAATTCTCGGCGTATCGTCTCCGGCTGAAATTGCCCTAGCGAAGGCTAAAACCACCGACTTTTCCAAATCCGGCCACAGCATCAACAAAGCAAAAGAACCGTAAAGCCGCACGTCTAAACTTTCATACCAGCGGTAATCAATGCACTCCAAAACCGCAAATTGACCCTTCGGATCGCGTTCGTCAGCCGCACTCCAAAGAGTACCGCCATCTGTCAGGGCGTATAACTCGTTAAACAGCGCCATTTTAAAACTGTCTGACAAATCTTTCCGTTCTAAAATGGGTTTTTGCCAAGCTTCAATATTTTCGCGCCAAGTATCCGAATGCTTCATTGCAGTGCGAATAATCGGCCAAGCATTTTTGCCGTTGCGGCCGAAAAAATCCGTATAGCGGCGATAGTACCAAACTCCCGATGCAAACTCAGTAACGGGCAAATCCCAAGCTATAATAAAGGGGATTTTGCGAGTTTTTCCCGGTCGAATAGTAAAGCGAACTGCGATCGCACAAGCCAACTGTTCTCCTGCTGCTGCGGCTGTCTCATCTTTGTCATCCAACAAGAAACCTTCAGCAGAAAAGTTGCGCCAAATATCGTCACCGTTCCCCGCCGGGTTCCAACGAGTTTGATAGAATACTTCTACCGCCGGATTAGTAATAGTGGCGATCGCCCATTGTCCATCCCCCTCTTGCGGTTCGTCCTCAGCAGTCAACCGCGTCATCACGCAACCGATGCGGTGAAAATCTTCCACCAACAAATTCAAATTTCCGGCACTTTCTCCCCACCTGGGTTGATAGTCATAAAATGGACTACCATCATCTCGAACCATCACTTTCGGCGACTTGTTGGCATTAGTAAACCAACCAACAATATTCTCCCAAGTCAGCATGATGCTGAGAGTAATCGGCGCATCTGTAGGATTGTGCGCCACCCATTCAAACATGGCAACTGGGTAACTGCTTTCCTGATAATTGTTCGGCAAAATTGGCGAAAATTGCTCGCAGCTTAATTGAGCCTTAAATACATTTTCGTATACAAACCAACTGCGCGGATACAAAGCATGATAAGTCCCCGAAGATTGAAATTTTTCCTTCTCTTCCCTTCTTCCGTCTGCCTTCAGAATTCCATCCGTTACATCCGTTACAGAATCCGTTGCCGAACTTCCTTCCGATGGATACCATTTCCAACTAGATAAACTACCATCTGTAGGCGGTTCAGTGGAGAGTGCAAAAGCTTGTTTTTTGCCTTGAGTTTCTTCAAAAACGCTGAACTGACAAGCGGGCAAACTGCGAAAAATGTGTTCGCCACCGTCAATGTGCCAGAGGTTGAAGTCGCCGCGGGACGATCGCCCGATGCAGCCGGCACCGAACCCGCCCAGAGGCATTCCGTGCCAGGGCCCGTCGTCGAGATTGCTTGCGTAGCGGACTGTATAGGGATTCTCCCAACCGATGCCGATGGGACGTTTCCATGTGTGCGGGGGGATGTTTGGATTGGAGGTGCGATCGTTATTCATGTGATTAATCTTAGCGCTCGATCGAGCTTTACAATTTTCTTTAGTGAATTTTAAAGTTTTATCGCTCGAACAAATCCCAATTTTTCCGAAGATTGTTGACGGTTGATTGTTGGCCAAAAGCAATTGGGTTCAGGGCTGCCAGATTAATCAATTCTCCCATCTAACATCTAAAATCTAAAATTTGTTGGTCGATCGCCTAACGCGGTAGAACATCATCTAACCGCAGTTGCAAGCTGGTTAACAAAGGAGAAATAATCCGATCGCCGAGGCGAAATTGTTGCTGCGTGTAATCTTGGTCAATCAGTTGGCAAACGGTGATAGTAGGTTGTTTTGGTTTACCGATAAAAGCCACGCCTCCCAATCCGCGATAATCAACTATCCAATACTCTGGAATCCCTAAAATAGCATATTCTTCAACTTTTCGGGCGTAATCTGTTTCCCAGTTAGTGCTGACGACTTCTACCACCAATTTAATAGATCGTCCCAGCGTAATCACAGGTTCTCTTTCCCAAAGAGGTTCGCTGACAATAGCAGTTTCATCTAACACGACAATATCGGGACGGCGGGCGGTAGCTGCATCTGAAAATGGACGGATCAAACAAGTGCGGGGAATGAACCAAGGTAGTTTTTCGGCTGCGATGGCGATGCCGATTTGAGTTGCTAGTTTACCGCTGACGGTTTCGTGGGGGCCTGTGGGTTCCATGTCAACTAATTCTCCGTCAGCGAGCTCGTAGCGGAAGTTGTCACAATATCGATCGAGGAATGTTTCAAAAGTTAGGATTTTTTGCGCGGTGTAAGCCATTGGAAACTAATAGTTTTTTGCTTAAAATCTTATTCTATCAACTAACCAAATCCCAACTCAGAACCTTTCCCCGCGTGAACCAGAGCCAACTTTTCGTAACGCTTAGCGTGTTCCACCAACTCGGCGGCTTCTTCCTCAGAGACATCCCGGAGGCGTTTGGCAGGCACTCCCGCCACTAGCGTGTGAGGGGGAACATCTTTGGTGACAACCGCCCCTGCACCGACGATAGAGCCTGTGCCCACCCTCACTCCATCGAGGACGATCGCCCCAATCCCGATCAGGCAGCCCCGTTCAATGTAAGCTGAGTGAATCACAGCTCGGTGTCCGACGGTCACGAAATCTTCCAAAACAGTCGGTTTTCCCGGATCGCCGTGCAGAATTGCTCCATCTTGGATATTGGTACTTGAGCCGATCGCAATTCGCTCTATATCCGCCCGCACCACCGCCCCGTACCAGATACTAGCGCCCGCTGCCACCTCTACCCTGCCGATGACAATAGCGCCTTCAGCGATAAAAGCCGCTTGGGATAGATCGGGCAAGGGCCAAGAGGAAGGAAGTGCAGACAGAGATTCGTTGAGATTGCTCATTTGTAGGTCGATCGTTATACTTCTAGCAGATTAGCTGGTTGTTGATACGGGATATAATAAAAGTATTTGGGACTTTTGCAGAGAAAATATGCTGGGACGCAAATAAATGATTGAAGTTGCCTTGCAATACCCGATGTTTGGCCCGGAAATTCAGTGTCCCCACTGTCGCCAAACAATTCCGGCTCTAACGCTCACGGATACCTATTTGTGTCCGCGTCACGGGGCATTTGAGGCAGATCCAAAAACGGGGGAACTGGTTCACCTTCAGTCTGGGCGGCACTGGCGCCGCTGGGAGAATGAATGGTATCGCCAGCACACACACCCCGACGGGATTCGGTTTGAAATTCACGAAGCGCTCGATCGACTTTATACTCAAGGCTACCGAGCAACTCGCGTGATCGTTGCTCAACGCTATCGCGACTTAATCAGCGCTTATTTGGAACGCAGCACGCCTTGGCGCGGGCAAGCGGAATCGCCCCGACCGAGACTGTACGGTTTGCCTGTGGATTTTAGCCCCGATCCTCAAGACGACCCTTGTTGGGAAGTGATTAATTTTGATTTGGAAAAAGAGCCGGGACAGCCGATTAGATATCCGTATTTTCGGTTGTTTGAATAGTTATTAGTCAGTAGTCAGTAGTCAGTAGTCAGTAGTCAGTAGTCATTAGTCATTAGTCATTAGTCATGAGTTATTAGTCATGAGTTATTAGTCATTAGTTAGTTCCTATTCCTAATGCCTAATGCCCAATGCCCAATGCCCAATTCCCAATGCCCAATTCCCAATTCCCAATTCCCAATTCCCAATTCCCAATTCCCCAATCTAAAATCTAAAATCTAAAATCTAAAATCGAATGCACCACGCCTCGATTCGCACTGCTAACATACACCGGGCGATCGCCTTTTACGAACAGTTGGGATTTACTGTGAGCGATCGCTTTACCACAGGTTACACCCTAGCCTGTTGGATGGAAGGTCTCAACGGACGCATCGAACTAATTCAGATCCCGGAACCAAAACCCGCACCGGATGCTTTCGGAGACGAGCATTATGTTGGATATTATCATTTATCTTTCGATTTAACTGAGGCGACAACTGACTTGCCTAGCTGGTTGCAGTCTCTGAAAGAACGGTTTGAGGAAGCAGTTAAAGAGCAACCCAATCAGTTTCAAGCTTTGAAAGTTTTGTTAGAACCGACTCAACAGGCGATCGGGCAAAATGTTTACGAAGTAGCTTTTATTGCCGATACAGACGGTTTGCCCTTAGAGTTTATCCGACGGATGAATAGCTAATTAAGGAATGAAAAATAAATAACTTAATGAATTACTCAGGTTGGGGTACGGCTCGATAATTCCATTTGGGCAAATAT
>NZ_JAUPTE010000023.1:0-78833 GCF_036701705.1 Microcoleus sp. w1-18aA5
TTTAGCAGGCATTCACTTTGTCTGAATATCATTATGTTATATTATACCACTATGCGTTTTAAATGCACAACAGCTTATCAAACAAACCTTTGATGTCATTGCATATTTGAGCTAGGAGTCGGCGCATTGAAGGTCGATCGTGGTTTCGTTTTGTTGCCCTAAATCTTGAAGCTTGACGGGAATTTTCTTAGGTTAAGCCATTGCTTGAATAATGACGAGTGGGGAAGGAAACACAGACAAGAAAGCTGCATATTGGTAGAGGCTTATTCCGTGAAATATGCAGCTTTATTTATCACACTTTACCAATCGTTTCTCTCTAAAATTGATTGGGCAAAATCTCTCGTTGCTTCACCTGAGTGGTACCACCAAGATATATTTAAGGGAAAAGCTGGCAAATGCCCTTTAGGAGCATATTGTAAGTTAAAGTTTAAATCATCATAGGATTTCCAACCAAAAACGCCACCGAATAAACCTGCTTTTCCTCGCCAGCCCATCTTTTCTCCAAAATCGCCTACTTTTTTTGACACATCCCAATAAATTTGTTTTTGCGCCTTAAAACCAAAATGTCCATTACTATTCTGTGACCAAAGTTGATTGATAGTCCGTAAATCCTCAATGGGCAAGATTCTCAAATTTTGCTCAAAACCACGGCTAGCTATCTTTACTATGATCTCACAGGTTTCTTGGTCTGCTTTTTTCCATTCTCCCACTTGTAGTAAACTACTGAGTCTAGTATAGTCTATGGTCAAAGCCATATTGATTTCGCTAGAAATC
The DNA here is from genome assembly GCF_036701705.1 of Microcoleus sp. w1-18aA5. Classification (NCBI taxonomy): domain Bacteria; kingdom Bacillati; phylum Cyanobacteriota; class Cyanophyceae; order Oscillatoriales; family Microcoleaceae; genus Microcoleus; species Microcoleus sp. w1-18aA5. The sequence goes on from NZ_JAUPTE010000023.1 coordinate 775, forward strand.
AGAGCAACGATTCCTTCTTCGGAAGTAGCGTTATCTAAATAATGTTGACTTTGTTCCCTAATTTTATTTATAACTGTTGGCGAAGTTAAGGGATTAATATGTTGATTAAGTTTGGCTTCATAGAACTTACAAGCAGCATTTCCTACTGCATAAATCATTAGGGCTTTAGCAGAAGCACTTATTATTTTACTGGGAATCATGCCATATTCTAGCCAGTCTATACCTGCATCAATAGCTCTTTCTCCCAAAAAAGCTGCACCAAAGGCTGTTAAAGCTTCAATTTTTCGTTCGGGATCTTGTAAGTTAAATCCATAAATATCGGCAATCTGATAAACCATTTCTGCCGATAGTTTGGTGATTTCTGGTAAATCGTACTTAGCTATCCCCCTGATAACAGCTTCGGCTCTTGGAATTCCTCTAACTAAATCCACTCCAGCCGCTTGTAAGGATTTGTGAACAATAAGAACATGAGCAATTTCATAGGGAGATTTGTCTCGGTAGCTGTGCTTTAGCCTTTTAACAGACGATTCAGATGCAGCAAAATTAATTTCACAAATAGATTCACCAATCCAATTAACTAGACTATTCCAAGCATTTGAATTAGATTCTTGCTTTAGTTGTCGTAGTTGAGGATTAGCATTGACTTCAGTATTTATTTGAAGAATTTGTTCGCTGGTTTGTGGCGATGATGTTGTATTGGTCGGCGATGGTGCGGGTGTTGGTGCGGGTGCGGGTGCGGGTGCGGGTGTTGGTGCGGGTGTTGGTGCGGGTGTTGGCGATATTCCTTCAAATGGAGGTTCAATAACTTCATCAATAATCTCTGGGTATGTCAGTTCGTCTGACATCTCGAAAATTGCTCGCATTACTGGCTTCATCTGGTGGTCATCCATACTGTCAAAATCCTCATACCGACGGCGCTTGGCACGGTTAGCAACTTGAACAGTAATGCGGTAGCGATTGGAAGATGCCGCCACCAACTCTTCAGCACGTCGGATGAGTTGAGTGGAATCAAATTGAGGACGTTTCACCATAATTGAGTACCTTCTGGTGCAAATTTACCAGTAATAGGAGGGTTACTTATTAAGATTAAATAAGAGCTAGGCGAACTTCTCAACAGGGTAGGCAAGCGACGCTTTTTTTCCTACCCTTATCGCTTAAAACCAGCGCTTTTTGAGTTTCTTCAAGTGCGATCGCCTCAAATTTTCCACCAACCCCCGCAACTGGTTCAAATTACCCGCTTCGCCCCCGTACTTCCACCGCACGTAAGCCTGCGAAACCTCATCAATCACCTCAGCTTCATCAGTTGCATGATTCCCGCGCATAGCCTCAGCATACTCCAAAGGCGTTTGAGCGCGAGGTTTCACAAATCCCCTACTCGCCAAATCTTTCAGCATTTCCTGATAAACTCCCTCCACGGGCGGCAACTTCGCCAGCCAGCGGCGGTGGCGCCACTTGCGCCACAGTTGCCAAATTAACCAGCCAATAAAGCCAAAGGCGATCGCAGCAATCAAACCAGTAAATAACCCCACCCAACCCTTAGCAAACTGTCCCAGAAACCAGCCTACAATCAAAGTTATCCAGCCAATTACAAAACCTATGACTGAATCCAGCCCGCTTCTGAGAGGAGTCGGTAGCCAACCCGCGATCCAATTCCAAAACGATTCCAGCGCACTAAAAGTCTGGTTGTCTTCCACCGAAGCCGGAATCAGCGGATAACCGGGAATCGGATTAAAAGCAAACCAGCCATTATTGGGAAAATATACCTCCGTCATCAAAAAAGCGTCGGTATTTTTCACAACATAGTAACCAGTAAACGGGTTGAATTCCCCCGTATCGAAACCGCCCACCAGCCGCGCCGGAATCCCGATCGACCTCAGCATAATTGTCAGTACCGTCGAAAAGTGGTCTGGATATCCACCTGTAACTTTTTTGCCGTCCTGGGTGTTTTTGTAGCCAAACAGAAAAGCCTGGACTAAATCTTCACCTTCTTCTAAGTAAGGCAAAGCTTTTTCTATTTTGTAATTCGGATTTTGCTTTAAATATTGAGCCAAATACAAAGCTTTTTCGTAAGGAGAATCGATCGCTCTATCAGACTTAGCTACTCTCGTCCTTGCTAGCAATATTTCCTCAGTTTTTGCCCGCACCTTTGCGGCAATTTCCGGCGGCACATCCAAATAGAAATTGCGAATATTTTTCGGGTAATTAGTACCAGTTTTACCCAACAAAGCTCGATCGCGAAAAGGCACATTAGAAATCACCGTATAAGTCACACCTTCTCCCAATTCTGCAGGCGCTCGCAAACCCCCCTCCGCATCAATCGCCGCCTCTGGACTAGGAAAATAAAGCTCCTTCGGCTTGTTTAAAGCCGGAATCAAATTCGGCATTGGAGCAACAATAGTATAACTTTGAATCACCTCTTGAGTCCGAGGCGCATTGGGAAACGGATTCAAATAAAATTGATAAGACCAGCTAGGTCGAGTCAGCTTTTGAGCTTGTTCGTTGCGAGAAATTTCCCAACCCTGACCAGTGTATTTGTCAAAGCCTAATACCCGCCAAAAACCCGCAGCCTGCGATCGCACCCGCATCACCACTTGAGGTTTCATTTCCCCCCGCAAATTTTGATTAATGCGCTGGTTGAAACCGTAATAAAAAGTAGAGTCTACCTCTCCTGGCCCAGAGTCTGGATTTCTCCCCGTTCCTCCGCCAGTTCCTTTTTCATTTCCCCCTCTAACATACCCCGGATTCAGAATGCTGCGCGAGTCAAACTCCCCCTGATATTCAATAGGAGCACTCACCGGAAAAGTCCGCAACTGATAGCCAGGGAGGCGTGGCAAAAACGCAAAAATAGTCAGCCCCAACCCGACAGTTATCAGTAGCAGCCAACCAAAATACTTTGGGGATAAAGTAGCAGCAAATAGCGACAGGCTTTCATTTTTCCCTTTACCTTGTGCTTTTTCGCCAATGGCTTCTGGCTTCAAAAATCCCAAGCGCGATCGATAATCCAACACTAAAGTCGGAAGTGCTAAAGCCAAAAACACCAACAACAGCGGCCCAAAAGTCAAGGTTTGGCTGAGAGTCGCTGCTACCCCTAACAAAATTAGCCCGATTACCATCGAATAGCCCAAATCCTTGCGGCGGGGCAAATCGAAACTGTGCAGCACTTGAAGTTGGATTAACAGTTGCGCCAAAACTAACCGCGTATCGTTCAATTCTCCCACCAAGCGGCTAAAAAAAGCGAACAGCGCCACCAGCATTCCAATAGCTATGCAGAACTTAGCAGCTACATTGCGATCGCGGCGGCGGTACCAACTCCAAGTTGCTCCCACAATACTAACAGGCACAGCCCACAGGTTTAGAGCTTCTTCAGCAGCAACGTCAGTAGCTACAATTCCCACAATTACCAACAACTGAACTAGGATTCGCAGCAGTAAAGAATCCTCAATCACCGGCGGAGGCATGGCCTCAATCTGCTCCCACAGCTTACCCAACACAGGTATATTTCGCAGGTTATCAGTTGTCATGTGCACCCATCCAACTATTTTAGATTTTAGATTTTAGATTTTAGATTGAATCCACAGATAAATCTGGATTTTAACTAATATCTAAATCTTATTTCCCTGTCAAACGATTTTAGATTTTAGATTTTAGATTGAACCCACAGATAAATCTGGATTTTAACTAATATCTAAATCTTATTTCCCTGTCGTTAGATTTTAGATTGAACCCACAGATGAATCTGGTGGCTTTAACTAATATCTAAACTTTTTCGCTTTCCACGACCGAAGTCGAGGGATTCCATCTGTTTTTGTGTGAGGTCAAACCACAGAGTAAACACCTACATTATTTACTCTAAATAGACCTTTCTAGTTGCTATATTGTCCTGCCCAAATTGGACGAATAGCAAACATCAAAGGTCTGGTCTCGAAGTTTTGGAATCGAACTTCTAGGGCATAAGTCTTGTTAGGTTGCGGGTCAAACAACTCCACACTTAAATGCCCCGAATTCGGACGGTGTGCAGTTGCTTCGGCATCTCCTCCCTTGAGTTCCAAACTTCCTGCCCCCGGAAATTGGCACTCAACTCTTAAACACGGCATTGGCTGTTCTCTGTTGGGGTTCGAGAGGTATTGAGCCTCCAGAGTCAGCGCACCCAAACCAGTCAGCCACTCCCGGGAAACCGGCGGCTGATTCACAGGACAATCGAGAGTTAGAGACTCAATGATTTCCTTGGCGGCCAACAGCGATAGCACCATTTGTTGATCGGTACTGGCTGCTTCGTAATTCGGGAAATCTTCTAAATCTAGAAGTCCCCGCAAAGAACCTCGGAGCACTAAACCAGCTAACTCGTTGAGTTCCTGAGACTGGCCCGGAAATAAGCTATCTACAGCGCGAACTAACTTTGAGCCTTGCCGCAGCGACGACATTACCAGTTCCTGACAAGGTTCTAGCAGTTGAGCAAAAACCCCTTGGGCGATCGGAATTGGCAGGCGGCCCCACCTGATATTTTGTAGTTGGGGAGTCCAGATGTGTAGGGGGGGAACCCATTGCGGGGCTACATCGTCTGGGTAGTCGTGGTCGTAGCTTTTGAATTCTGTTTCCCAGGGGAACAGCGGCGGGTTAGATTCAATTTCGGCTCTAAGCCTTTCTTTTAACAAGGTCTGAAAACGGTCTTGCACGGTCGGTATTTCTCCAATTGTCAGCGGTTGTGCGGGTGCATTGTTGTGCGCCCCCACTTGATAGTCCAGCGGGTCTGGTTCGTCCCATTCCCAGTATTCCACCCCGGAATTGTCTTCTGTGTCGCCCCACTCTTCTGAGCGAGGGGATGGATTGAGGTTTTCCTCATTTTCGTTAGAGGTATTCGCGATCGGCACCTGCAATATCCAGTCTAAAAAATGGCGATCGAAAGCCTCTGCATCCCTGTTCGTTTCGTTATTCATCACTAGATGCCCCTTCTCCGGAATCTGAACGATTTCGCAATTCCCACGCAAGTTCCAGCAATTTAAACCACCGCTTCTGTACCTGGGCTACCGTGCTACCCAGGGTTTGGGCGATCGCTGATTCTGACAGACCCTGTTGTTTCAACTTTAGCAAACGCTGTCCCTCTGGACCAATTTGCTCGCCAAACGCCTGCCACTGAGAAGGCAGCAAACCCAAATTGCGGTCTAAGTCTGCTTCCAGCCACTGGTGAACAAGTTCCCAGCGGTGCGACATGGCGAACCTGAGCAAATGGTACTTGAAGCGCTGCTGTAAATAGTCTCTTTGGCGGGGAGTTATGCCCAGAAGCGACTCTATTTCATTAGTCGGCAAGTCTTGCAAGCGCAGCACGAAGTAATCGGCGCAGTCTTGTTGATTGCGCTCTTTCAAGTAAGCCACTAATTCGTCAATCACGTTTAGCCGCAGAGATTCTGACTCGTCGCCTTGCGGGCGAATTGCAGCGGAACCCTGTCCTGCCATCGCTTCCCGCACGGAGTGCACCGAGGTGTCGTTCCAAGTTTGGTCGGAATCGGAAGCCCCTCCGTCAGCGGCTTGTTCCATATCTACGGAGGTTTCTTTGGGCTGCTGCTGGGAAAAGGTTTGGGCCCGTAAAATAATTAGTTGCTGACTGCGGTTCCGAGGTAAAGGAATGCGCCGCTTGCCGAAGCGCTCTACAAAGGCCATGTACTCTGCTAGTTCTAAGCGAGTGCGGGGACTGTAGGTAGGTGGCAGTTGGGTTTCGCGCCGGAATGCCTTTAAAGCTTCCAGATAAAATCCTTGCAAAAAATCTTTGATCAGTTCTACTCGCGCCTGATAGCTAGACTGCACCTGCGGAGGGGTGATGTAGCGATAGACGATCGCGCTGAGGGTACTGTGCAATTCTACTCGCCCGGGCCCGGAGCCTAAATTGTAATAGTGGAGGCATTGTTGCAGGCGGTGCTGAGCTAGGCTCTGGGCTGAACCTTCTATATCTCCAGAGGCCTGAATCCGCTGGCTTTCAGTGCATATCCTGTTGACTTCTGCTGCGAGTCGCCCTGCTACATCTTGGCAGTTCTGCTCAGACGCGCGAGTGGACTTTTTGAGTTCGTCTAACAGCAGTTGAAATATGGTTTCCACGCTCTGGCAGATTTCCCGCATGATGGTTTACAGCTAACAATGAAAGTAGCACAGTTAGTCAAAGTATGGATAAATATTTCCTACCGCTACTTTACCCCGGATTCCCCAGATAGGACAAACTGCAATGCCCTCTTTCTCCTCCTTCGCGCAAACACAGAGGATTGCTTTTTTTATCTCTCCTGGAGACGCCATCCGCCAAGAACCAGGTTTAAACAGTTGCCATAACGATGGTTCATCAGAGTGTCGGGTTGGACAAAGCATTCATGGGGGCCCAAAACGCTACACGGCCGTTGATACCTTCGGCTGAGTGCTGTGGTGGTCACAGCAGCGCAAGTCCTTCCCAAGGTGAAGCGAGCAAACAGGCTCTCTCTTTCGGTCTACTAGATGGGGTCAAGGGTTATATTTAATTGCAAGTTCCTTATGCCATCATTTAAACCCGCCCGCACAATTAAGTGTGTGTGATGTTCGTTAACTTCGGCATAAATTCCTTGATTTTTACTAACAATCAGAGTGCAGCCTTTTTATATAGCGGGATTGAGCGGGGGTTCCCCTGCTGCCCAATCGATGCGATCGGCAAACAAAAGCGCTTCGGAACAATAAGTTTGATTGCATCTATCTAAGGGTATCAATATTGCAATTACTTTAACCTGAAAAGCAGATATTTTACTAAAATGCGATCGTCTTCGATCGTCCTCTGGGTTGATGTAAGTGGTTGGGTAAATTTGTTCTAATAAATGTAAAGTTAGATTTGAAGGAACAATTTCAATGCGTAAGTTAAACATAGGTCTATCTGACGAGCAGCGTGCAGGCGTTATCGAACTATTGAATCACGACCTGGCAGATGCTTATCTGCTGTTAATCAAAACCAAAAAGTATCACTGGGATGTAGTTGGCCCACAGTTTAGATCGCTCCATCAGTTGTGGGAAGAACACTATCAGGCGTTAACACTAAATATCGATGCTATGGCTGAACGGGTGAGAACTTTAGGTGGTTATCCAATTGGTACTGCTGAGGGCTTTCTGAAGTATGGTTCGATAAAAGAACATATCGGCGATTTGCCTTTGGCTACGGAAATGGTATCGCGTTTAGTTGACGACCACGAACTGATTATTCGCAATCTCCGCAAACACGTTGAACAGTGCGGTGAAGAGTTTAAGGATGACGGAACCGCAGACTTTTTGACTGGTTTGATGGAACAGCACGAACAAATGGCTTGGATGTTGCGATCGTTTATTGAAGGGGAATCTATTTCGCCCGATGGTAAGCAGCCCCAAGCTCAAACTGCTACAGCTTCTCACGCTTAGAGATATTAAGTAGAGGGAATAAGGAAGTTCGGCAACGGATTCGCTCCACGGATGTAATGGATGTAACGGATGTCAGGAAGCAGGAAGCAGGAAGAAAAGGAAGAAGTAAGAATGGAAAATTAATTTTTTTTATTTAACCCTCTTTCCTGATTCTCGATCGACCAACCAGGCAGAATTAAACGCCCTCTAGCTTCCTCAAAAACCCGGTTTCTTCAAAAAACCGGGTTTTTCAACGTAGGGTTTATGTAGATTTTCGATTTCCTAAACTATTGAATCGCATTCTTTCGTATAGCTGCGATGGCAACATTCTGTGAGCCTTGGTTCGCGCCTCAATCCTAGCAAGTGTCGTCCCTTCACTCGATTCTGATGCTTGTTTTAACTCTAACCCTGATTCTGTTGGCGGTGGGAGTATTATTTTTAATATACTTTCAATTGACAGCAGATACAAATTGTGGCGCAAAAGTGCCATTAATAAATCTTCTTTGAAAGCTCGATACAGCCAAGATAATGTACTGCGGTGATTGCCGCTGCGGTTGCTTTTAACAGCTAAGTAAATGTAAAAATTGCTGCTAGACCAGTGATAAATTCTGCTGGGAATTTCGGGATGTTGCTGTCGGACATCTGCCATAATTAAAGAGTGAGCTTTGGCCATTGCTGCATAGTTGCTAGACATACTTCTGGCAATCTGCCGATAGCCAACTAAGTATTCTGGTACGACTTTAAATTGATAATGTTCGGCTATGCGGAGGTGCAGTTCCCAGTCTTCGCAGCCTTGAGCGTTTTCTAGTTTAAGTTGGCTGTTGTAACCGCCGACTTTTGCAAAACAAACGCGGCGGATTAGAGATGAGCTGGCATTGCCTATAAAATATTTATAAATTAATGCTGTGTAAACTTCTCCTTCGATGGTGGAGTTATAAAATCCACCTGTGAGCAAGTCTTTTTCATTTATATCAACTGACCAGGAATAGACAACTCCGACAGATGGTGCTGAGGAATTCAGGCAGTTAACTTGTTTTTCTAGGTTTTGCGGATACCAAATATCGTCGGCATCGATGGGGGCAATATATTCGCCTTTTGATTTTTCAATTGCTAGGTTGCGGGCGACGGCGACGCCGGAATTTGGCTGGTGGAATAAGCTGACTCGGCTATCTTTTTGAGCAAAAGATTGGACGATTTTGGCTGTTGTATCTGTAGAGCCGTCATCAACTACTAAAACTTCTATGTTTTGATAAGTTTGAGATAAAACAGACTCTAAGGTTTTAGCAATAAAATTGTCAGCGTTGAAAGCTGGTATGATGACTGAAACTAATGGCTGATTTAAAGTGTTTTGGGAGTTGTTCATGTAATATAAAAAAGGGTTTATGTAAAAGTTTTGGTTCAAAGGGAGCTAGCTAAGGGTATGTTAGCAAATTACGAAAGCTCGATCGTACAGCGTCAGAAATTTTAAGACGTATATTTGACGTATATTTAAAATATATTGCCAAAAATAATAAAATGTGCATTGACTCCGCAGTCGCGATCGACACTTGGTGCAGGAGTCATTCGGAGATGAGGTCTGTAAAATAAATTGTACCGCGCAAGTCCTGACAGTTCCCGGATACCCGTAGAAAGTATGTTTTATTTTATACGGTGTACTTACTTATAAAATCACAGTCTTGTGCGGTGCAACACAGCCGCACAAAAATCCTGCCGGTGCTTTTTCGCAAGTTTACACAAACAATCCTATATTTAAAGATTTTGTAAAGCTGTTGTCTGCATCAGGTCAGTCTCAGCAAGATATGGCGTAGAATACAGGTATGAATTGGGGAAAATCCCATCGAGAATGCCAGCAAAAAATCTAGTTGAATACAAACAGCAATCGAGTTATAAATAAAAAAGTAGAGCTAATTTTACCCTTAGTAAAGTAGCAACAATAAAATCCCAGCAAATTTTAGCCCCTGCAACTTAAACAATTTAGGTAATGATTTCTACCGCCGACCCCACTGTATCCGTTATTATCCCAGTCCACAACGGGGGCTCTTACTTCCGCACCTGTTTGTCAAAACTGGCTCAAGCTGTGCCCAAACCGATCGAAATTATTGTAGTAGCAGATGGCGAAAGCGACGGTTCCTGGCGTCTGGCCAAGGAATTCGGCGCCAAACTGATCAGGATTCCCGAATGCGGGGGGCCAGCGCGGGCAAGGAATTTGGGTGCCCAAGCTGCAAAGGGAGATATTCTGTTTTTTGTGGATGCTGATGTCGCTGTTTGTCCAGAAGCTGTGGGCTATGCGATATCGGTGTTCAAAAATAATCCCTACTTAGCTGCTTTCATTGGCTCTTACGACGATGATCCTGGAGATCCTGATTTTCTATCGCAGTACAGGAACTTGCTGCACCACTACGTGCACCAAACAGGTAACGAAGAAGCTTCGACTTTTTGGGGCGCTTGCGGAGTGATTCGCCGGGAAATTTTTTTGCAAATGGGTGGCTTTAATGAGAGTTATCGCCAAGCTTCGATCGAAGATATTGAGTTCGGCTACCGTTTGAAACAAGCAGGTTATAACATTCGGCTGTGCAAAACATTGCAGGTTAAGCATTTAAAGCAGTGGAAACCTATGGGGATGGTGAAAGCTGACTTTTTCTACCGAGCACTGCCTTGGACAGAACTGATTTGGCGTGATCGCCAATTGAATAACGACCTCAACTTGCAAGTTTCAAATCGCATTAGCGTGATTTTAACTTATGCAGTGCTGCTGGCAGTTTTGGGAACGTGCTGGTCGCTGAGCTTTCTGTTACTGGCTAGTTTGCTGGCCATACCACTGGTAGCAATTAATGCACCGCTTTACCGATTTTTTCACCGTAAACACGGTATCCTATTTGCCCTGAAAACTATTCCGTGGCACTGGCTTTTCTACTTTTACAGCGGACTGGCATTCGCGATCGGCACTGGTCGCTACTTATACCAAAAAAAGCCTGTGACTGGCAAAGTTAGCTTGCCGGTATCCGCTCAATAAATCAAGGTAATTTGTGCTTAAACATCAGGTAGATCGATAGTTTCTCAGGGTATTCACGGGTGCATCTATCCCTTTGACAAGTTATAAATAACTGTATAGTTTCGATAAAAAAGCTGGAGGTAGGCTGAGTGAAACATTATCCTGTTGCGATCGTGGGTGCAGGCCCTGCGGGCTTGACTGCTGCCTATGAGCTCGTCAAGCAAGGCATCATCCCTGTTGTACTAGAAAAAGGTGATAAAGTTGGGGGAATAGCTCGCACAGAAACCTACAAAGGCTATCGTTTCGATATTGGCGGCCACCGCTTTTATACTAAAGTTGAAGCCGTGCAGCAGTTGTGGCAAGAGGTTCTGGGAAATGAGTTTATTAAAGTGCCACGATTGTCGCGAATCTTTTATCGAGGTAAATTTTTTAACTATCCGATCAGTGCCTTCAATACTCTCTTTAATTTGGGCATAATTGAGAGTACGCTAATTATTTTGAGTTATCTGAAAGTGAGAGTTTGGCCACTTACCGAAGAAAAAACTTTTGAACAATGGGTGATCAATCGTTTTGGCGAACGCTTGTATAAAACATTTTTTAAGACTTACACTGAAAAAGTTTGGGGCATTCCTTGTTCGGAAATTCAAGCAGATTGGGCGGCCCAGCGGATTAAAGGATTGTCGCTGACGACAGCAATTATTAATGCTTTGTTTGGTAGCAACGACACTAAAACATTAATCAAAGAGTTTGATTATCCAGCTTTGGGGCCGGGGATGATGTGGGAAAAGTTCGCGGAAGCTGTGGAGAATAAAGATGGCAAAGTTTATCTCGATACTAAAGTGATTAGCTTTGAGCGTGAAGGGAATAAAATTAAAAGTATTACTGCTGAGCAAAACGGAGAATTAATTCAATATTCCGCGGATAATTTCATTACCAGTATGCCGATATCGGCGCTGGTAGCAAGAATGAAACCGCAGCCGCCCGAAGAGGTATTGCACGCCGCGCGATCGCTCAAATATCGAGATTTTTTGATTGTATCGCTGATTGTCGATCGCAAGGATTTGTTTCCTGACAACTGGATTTACATTCACTCTCCCGAAGTCAAAGTTGGACGAATTCAAAACTTTAAGAATTGGAGCGCAGCTTTAGTTCCCGATGTCAGCAAAAGTTGTTTAGGAATGGAATATTTCTGTAGCGTAGGCGACGAGATTTGGGAAATGTCGGACGCTGAACTGATCGAATTAGCAACTCGCGAATTGGTTGGTTTAGGGTTAGCAACAACGGCTGATGTGGAAGATGGAGTGGTCATACGGCAACTTAAAGCTTATCCAGTTTATGATGGAGAATATCGAGGACACTTGCAGGTACTTGAAGGTTTTTTGAAGGGATTTGAGAATTTGCAGACGATCGGGCGCAACGGTATGCACCGATACAACAACCAAGACCATTCCATGCTGACGGGGATGCTGGCTGTGAGAAATATTCTCGGCGAAAAGCACGATTTGTGGGATGTGAATACTGAGCGATCGTACTATGAAGACTTTAGTGTCGATCGCTCAAAAGAAAAGAAGGATTCGGATTTGATTTCGCAGTCAATATAGGCAGCCGAGATAGGGATTGCCATGAAAAAAGCGAACCTGCCAAACTTAATCGGCTTGACAGCAAGCATCTTCGTACTCCTGCTTTCTGTGCAGTGGTTTGTCCCTATCCAACTCGACTTAATGGAAGCGATAGCCGCGATCGCTTCTGCTTGGAGCGTTTGGCTGCTTGCTAAAAACAATCCCCTAGGGTGGTGGATCGGCTTAATCGGAGTTATCGCCTACGCTGCGGTGTTTTATCAAGTTAAACTTTACGGCGAAGTTGCGATTCAATTTTTCTATTTAATCACGAGCTTGCGAGCAATTTATATTTGGCTGCAGGGCGGCGAAAACAGCACAGAAAAACCTGTATCTCGCATGGATCAACGCTGGCTCATCCTCACCGCAGTCTTAGTTACAGTTGGCGTATTTGCCTTGCGAACAGTATTAGTATATTTGGGCGGTGCGGCACCATTTTGGGACGCCCTGACCACCATCTTAAGCTCGATCGCCCAGTTGTATCTGATGGAACGCTATCTCGAAAGCTGGTATTTGTGGATTGTTGCAGACACGATTTACGTTCCCTTGTATGCCTCGCGCGGGCTATATCTGACGAGTATTTTGTACGCGATATTTTGGTTGATGGCAATTTACGGACTGCAAAATTTTCAGCGGATTTACTCGGAACAAAAGTTAAAACAGCAGCAATCTTTATGATACTGGGTGTTACTGTAGGCAAATTTTACCCCTTCCACAAAGGACACGACTACTTAATTCGAGAAGCTAAAAAAAAGGTTGACCGTTTAATCGTTCTCGCCTGTTACAAAACAAATCAAGCAGTTGCAGGAAGCGTTAGAGCCGACTGGATTCGGTTTTTGCATCCCGACGCAGAAGTTATCGAAGTCCTCGACGATTTGCCGGAAGCCCCCGAACCTTGGGCTCAGAGGACTCTTGAGGTGCTTTCCGGGCGAAAACCAGATATCGCTTTTACTTCAGAAGATTACGGGGAACCTTGGGCAAAACTGATGGGAACTCAACACTTTGCAGTCGATCGCGAACGGCTCAAATTCCCGATTTCTGGAACCCAATTGCGATCGCACCTAGCCGAACACTGGCAAATGCTGACTCCCCCAGCCAAAGCCTACTTTGCCAAACGAGTCTGCGTGCTGGGTGTAGAATCGAGCGGCACAACTACCCTGGCACGATCGCTCGCACAGCACTACCAAACTGTTTGGGTTCCCGAATACGGCAGGTGTTACTGGGAAGGTAGGCAATATTCGCCCGAACCTGAAATTTGGGACAGCTATGAATTTGTAGAAATTGCCAAAAAACAAGCTGCTATAGAAGACGATATTGCTACTCGCGCTAACAAAGTCGTTATCTGCGATACAGATTCTTTAGCTACTTGTATTTGGCACAAACGTTACCTTGCTTCGGAACACCCGACACTCGAGCAAATTGCAGACAGCCGCCGCTACGATTTGTATATCTTGACTCAGCCGGATTTCGGGTTTGTTCAGGATGGAACGCGAGAAAGCGAACATTTACGGATGACTATGCACCAACAGTTTGTTGAGGTCCTTCAGCAGAAAGGAAAGCGGTATATTACTGTGGGAGGAACGCACGAGTTGCGAATGTCGGAGGCAATTGGGGCGATCGATTCAGTGTTGGTGTTTGAACGATTAAAGGAGCTAGAGAATTAGGAATAAGTGGAGCGTGAGCGCGCACCTTGTATTTGCGGGCGATCGCTCTTTTGAAATATCTCTTTCTTCTGTAGATATCTATTAGAATAGTCGCACTAGGCGGTTAAAAGGATTGCAGGGAAACGATTTATGCAACTCATGGATTTGCCCCAAGATGTTCTCGATGATTTATGTCAGGATCAACAGTGGCGATTAGATATCGATCCAGGATTTGACAGCAAACACGAATTTTGGATGGCGTGGCACCATTTTCTCAAGTTACCGGAGGAATCCTACTTTGAGATCGCCGAAGATAGTCTCGCAGATTTTCTCACAGTTGAAGAGTATAACCTGCTGCTGCCAGTGCCGCGATCGCACCATGCCAGCATCGATCCCATTCGATTGATTTCGAGTGCTGACCAACAGACACTTACCCTGTTTCTTCAGGACTCTTACCATCGTGATTGGTTCACAAAGCCCAGCGATGCCCGTTATGGATTTCTGGCGATCTGCGATCGCTATCAGAAGTTTGGTTGCGATTTCTATCTTGCCAGCTATTATCATTTCGCTTACCTCCTCGGAAAGGATTATGAAGTGGCTGTAGCGATTCTTACTCAAAAATTAGGTCAGCTACCGTAGTTGATGTCCGATTGAATGATATCGATTCAGATGAGTTTGTAGTGAGGACTTTAGTCCTTCGATCCTGCGGACTAAAGTCCAATGGCAAAGATTCTCCCAAGGTGAGGCAACGCTCTGCAAAAATTGTTGTTTGAGAATGCACGCAGGATTTGACATAATGGAGAGAGATATTTTGGTTGGTCAGGCAATTATCTATGTATATATTGCCTTACAGATTTTTTGGGGCTCATTTTTTCAGTGCCATTAGACTAAAGTCCTCACTACAAACCAATGTGAATGTGGTTGTTTGACCGGAGATAATAGGACTTTACGATTCTTTAAAAAAGCGGATGATTTCGCGGACATGGTTGAGAAATTGTCCGTCATCGGTGAGTTGGGCGATCGCACTTTCTGCATCTCTTCTCAGGTGAGTGTGCTCTGCTTGATTTGTCGCTTGCAAAGATTGTAGAGATGCGGATAAAGTAGTTAGTTCTATTCTGATAGCTTCCCGTTCCCGATTTTGGACAGCCACCCATGAATTCGGATTGTCTGAACTTAATTGATTGCTCAAATCTCTAACTGTAGATTCTAAGTTTGCAAAGCGGCTGCGGAGTTCGACAATATCTTCGCGGGGGTGCAAAAATTGGCGGCGGATACTTGTCAGCCTTTGGGCTAAATACTGATAACCTCGAATAGCTGGACGCAGTACAGTTAACAGCAGTGCAGCAGCGGAACTGAGATAGCCAATCGCACTAATTCCGGCGGCGGCTAGGGCGTAAAGTGTGATCGCGCTAAACAGGTGAAGTGCGATCGCCACAAAGAGCGATCGGCTAACTAATACAGTAACGTATTTGACTTGTTCCTGATCGACAGCAATGTTTTTTTTAGTCGATTCTGCGGCTTGGGCTAAAACTTCTTTAGCTTCAAAATGGATATTCCAGGGAACTGTAACTATCAGCAACAGCCATTCAAAAATAGCAATGGCAATTATCCAATCAATAAAACTGCCGGCGGAGACGTGCAGCCATTGCAGAATGGCAAAAACTAGCAGCAAAAATATGCCTGTGGCGGCACCAAAACCTGCAAAACTGTAATACATAGCGATGCCTTGGTGGAATGTTGTTTTGATTGTGGGTAGGTGTTTTAGGTCTGGAGTAATAAACTGTGACAGTTAAGTGAGCGTCCTATTAATCCCGGTTAATTAGTTATGAGTAAAAGTGCAGGCCAAGGGTTGCGATCAACCTGTTTTTTCCCACAAATGCTTGCTCTACCTCAATCGTGCAAGTTAGTTGAGAATTGGGGTAAGTTGTTTAGGTATGGATTCATAAGGTGTGACAGTTAAGAAATCGTCCTATTGAACCCAGTTTATTAGTGATTAGTAATACTCCGGGAGACAAGGGTTTCCAGACGCCTGGTTTGTTCCATGAAAATACACGGGCTTGAACCCATCAATAATAGTTAAAGGAAACGGTTTGTTTGTTTGGGAGTGCGTAAGTCCTCAATAATGAGTCATTGGCGATTAATTAGAGCGACACAAACAAACTTGACAATGTAACAAAATGTAAACTAATTACAACCTCGGCGATTGCTTCATTTCACTGGCAATGACATACTTATGTTTTTCGCAGTTCATCTAGTTAGTAATCAGGATGAAGTCAATCGATTTTAGATTTTAGATTTTAGATTAAAGAATTGAAGCATTGACCCCACGGATGAATCCGGGGGCTTGTATCCTGGATGCTTTGGGTCACATTCTCCCCTACTCATACCATTTGAGATTTGAGATTTGAGATGGGGAATGGCTGATTATGTATGGGTTTGCAGATTCTATACAGTTGCATTCATTTTTTGAACTGGTATCACTAACGGCGTTACGCGGTGCTAGTCCTAGAAAAGCAGGAATCTCAAAACGCTCCCCTCTATCTATTTTTATTTTCCAGAGCTGCTAAATCACCTGTGGCTGAGATAAACTGATTTGGAAGTAGAGCGCGCGTTTTGCAAGTTGCCTCTGTGTAACCGAGAGACTGCTACTGCAACCTGCCCTCAGCCACAGCAAGATAGATGCCTAAATTAACTCTACATTCTCGGATTTCCATTAACAGGGCGTCTACAATCTAAAATCAAAAGTGAGCAGCAAGGACAAACCGATGGCGAACTCAACTCTTGGCCTAGAACATCAACTTTACGATTATCTGTTATCTATTTCTCTGCGGGAGCCAGATATTCTCGCTTCACTACGAGAAGAAACTGCTAAGCATCCTATGGGGATGATGCAGATTGCTCCCGAACAAGGTCAGTTTATGGAGCTCATGGTGCAGCTTATGGGAGCGACCAAAACCTTAGAAATTGGCGTTTTTACTGGTTATAGCGCGCTGTGCGTAGCTTTAGCACTGCCTCCTAACGGTCAAATTATTGCCTGCGATGTCAGCGAGGAATATACTGCGATCGCACGACGCTATTGGGAAGCTGCGGGCGTGGCTAATAAGATTTCTTTGCATTTGGGCCCAGCAATAAATACTCTCGACAAACTAATAGCCGAGGGACAAGCTGGAACCTTTGATTTTGCCTTCATCGACGCCGATAAAGAAAATTATGAGGCTTATTTTGAGCGATCGCTACAACTTGTACGCAATGGCGGTTTAATTGTAATTGACAATGTTCTGTGGTCTGGACGAGTTGCTGACCCTCAAGTACAAGACGAAAGTACCACCGCTATTCGTAGTTTCAACGACAAATTGCGTAACGATCCCAGGGTTACTCTCAGTGTTGTCCCCATTGCTGACGGACTGACTTTGGCATTGAAACGCCGTTGGGCTACTCTGATGGAACCTGAACAGCATAATTAAAGAGTTATTTGCGGTTTGTGGTGGATTTCTAAGGGACTCATACCAAAGCTATGAAGAAACCGGATTGCTGAGTCAGTCGATTTTAGATTTTAGATTTTAGATTTTAGATTTACCCCACAGATAAATCTGGGATCTTGAACTTTGGTCTAAAATTTTTATCTTTCCACGACAGGAGTACGTGGCACGGTATCCGTTTTTGGGCTGGGTCAAGCTTCTGGGATAAAAGAGATAATTTTTTTTCATACACCCCGTTTATAGGTTCAGTACTGTTTTTAATTGTTGCAAACCGCGAAGAAATAACAATTTAAGAATATTATATATAAACAACGTAATTAATTGATTTGAGGCGTAACTTCGGGTGTCTAATTTACAACTAAAATTACCAATTCACGAAACTTTTCAGTGTACTGTTCAAGGCGAAGGTTACTGGACGGGGACTTTAGTTGATTTTATCAGATTGGCCGGTTGCCCTGTGCGGTGTCCTTGGTGTGACACAGGCTACGCAAATGGGGGCAAAGGTTTGCCGTCTGTGCCGCAGTCGATCGCACAATTGCTCGCTCAATTGCAGTCTCCGAGGGTAGTCATTACTGGCGGCGAACCTTTCATTCACCGCGATTTGCCTGAGTTAGTTGAAGCTTTGTTACAAGCTGACAAGCAGGTGAGTATTGAAACTTCGGGTGCTTGCTGGCAGGATGTTTCCCCCCAGGCTTGGATTACTCTTTCCCCGAAGGAACACGTCAATCCTAACTATCCGGTTCAAGAGCTTTTCTGGACTAGAGCTAATGAAATTAAGTTGGTGATTAGCACTGGCGAAGAAGTTAAATTTTATCACAAGCATTTAGAAAGTAATGTGAATATTCCGGTTTTTTTGCAACCAGAATGGAACTCAAAAAGTTCAGCAATTCCCATTATATTGGAGTTGCTAAAACAGAATCCTAGTTACAGGTTATCTTTGCAAACTCACAAGTTGATTGGCGTGCAATAATTTGATGATTTAGCCCTGGCTATTCGTCAGGTGGGCGGTGCAGAATGGGGAGTGCATCGCCTTAGAATCTGTGGAAATATGTGCGCTATAATTAAAGTAGCAATTTATGATAATTTGAACGTAATGGAAACAACTACGGAAACTCCACTGGGAAAAGTTATCACAACCCTAGTAATTACGAATCGGATTGATGAAGCTAAAGCAGAAGATGGTCTGATTCCAATGGAGCAAGTCAGGTCTGTTACTCTAGAAAATGTTTTGGTGGATACGGGCGCGACAACTTTGTGTTTGCCTAAAGATGTCATCGCCAGACTGGGTTTGAAAATTCTCAAGCAAGTAGTTGGGGAAACAGCCACGGGCATTAGTGAGGCGAGGATTTTTCGGGATGCTTCGATTTCTCTGTGCGGGCGCGAAGGGACTTTTGAGTGTTTGGAATTGCCAGAGGGGAAAACTTCACTTTTAGGGGTGATTCCGATGGAAGCGCTGGGAATTGAAGTCGATTTGAAAAATCAAAGATTGAAAGTTTTGCCCGACGGGCCGACGGAAACTTATTTGACAATTCTTTGATATTCTTGAGTTTGGATGCCAGCTATTCGATCTGCAGCGCTAAGATGGTTAAGCACTGTTTTGCACTACTCTCATGTCCCAACGCGCCGAAACCTCAAACAGCCAGCCAAGTGCATCCCGCAACGGGCATAATGTGACGAATTCTCACTCTAACAACCAAAATACGATTCGGGTTCGCGGTGCGAGACAGCACAACCTGAAAAATATCGATCTGGAACTGCCGCGCGATCGCCTGATCGTTTTTACGGGTGTCTCCGGTTCTGGTAAGTCTTCCCTCGCTTTCGATACAATTTTTGCCGAGGGCCAGCGCCGCTACGTGGAGTCTCTCAGCGCTTACGCGCGCCAGTTTTTGGGACAGTTGGACAAACCGGATGTGGACGCGATTGAGGGGTTGAGTCCGGCTATTTCGATCGACCAAAAGTCAACTTCTCATAACCCGCGATCGACTGTTGGCACTGTTACAGAAATTTACGATTATCTCAGATTACTCTACGGCAGAGCCGGTGAACCGCACTGTCCGATTTGCGATCGCTGCATTGCACCGCAGACTATTGATGAAATGTGCGATCGAGTCATGGCACTTCCCGACGGCACTCGCTTTCACCTTCTGGCACCAGTTGTGCGCGGAAAAAAAGGCACTCACCGCAAATTATTGTCGAGTTTAGCTTCCGAAGGATTTATTCGTGTCAAAGTTAACGGAGAAATTTTAGAACTTTCGGAAAATATCGAATTAGATAAAAATCATACGCACAATATCGAGATAGTTGTCGATCGGTTAATTAAAAAACCCGGTTTAGAAGAACGTTTAGTTGATTCTCTGGCAACTTGTTTGCGCCATTCTGAGGGAATTGCGATTATTGAAGAGTTACCGACTGAAGAAAATTCCCAACCACAGGGGCCGATGGTATTTTCCGAAAACTTTGCTTGTCCCGAACACGGCGCGGTAATGGAAGAACTTTCACCCAGGTTATTTTCGTTTAATTCGCCCTACGGCGCGTGCCAAAACTGCCACGGTTTGGGGAGTTTGCGGACTTTTGCGCCGGAGTTGGTAATTCCCGACGAGAAAGCGCCTCTTTATTGTGCGATCGCGCCTTGGTCAGACAAAGACAATTCCTATTATCTCTCTTTGCTTTGCAGTATTGCTGATAGTTGTGGGTTTGATATCGACACTCCTTGGTATCGATTAAAGCCCGAACACCAGCGGGCGATTTTGTACGGCAATGAGCAAAAGCGCAGCGCAGAAGGTAAAAAGCGCGAGGGCAGCACTGATTTTAGGAGAGATTTTAATGGCGTGATTGCCATGTTGCAGCGCCAGTACGACGATACTGGTTCTGATTTGATCAAGCAGAAGTTGGAACAGTATCGGGTCGATCGCTCTTGCGAGGTTTGTCACGGCAAACGCTTGAAACCCGAAGCGCTTTCGGTGCGGTTGGGACAGTACGGAATTGTGGATTTAACCAGTATTTCGATTCGCGAATGCCGCGAACGAGTAAATAATTTGGGATTGAGCGATCGGCAATTCCAAATATCCGATTTAGCCCTGAGAGAAATCAAAGCAAGGCTGCAATTTTTGCTCGATGTCGGGTTAGATTACCTGACTTTAGACCGCGCCGCAATGACACTTTCTGGCGGAGAAGCCCAGCGAATTCGGCTAGCGACTCAAATCGGTTCTGGTTTGACTGGTGTGCTCTATGTTTTGGACGAACCCAGTATTGGACTGCATCAAAGAGATAACTTTCGCCTGCTGCAAACCTTAACAAAATTGCGCGACTTAGGCAATACTTTGATTGTCGTAGAACACGATGAAGAAACCATGCGGGCGGCCGACCACATTGTTGATATCGGGCCCGGTGCTGGGGTGCACGGCGGCAAAATTATCTCGCAAGGAAGTTTAGAAAATTTACTGGCAGCCGAGGAATCTTTGACCGGGGCTTATTTGTCGGGAAAGCGAGTAATTGAAACCCCTAATGAAAGGAGAAAAGGCAACGGCAAAGCTATTTCAATCATAAATGCAACGCGCAACAATTTAAAAAATATCGATGTCGAAATTCCCCTCGGAAAACTCGTCTGCGTGACGGGGGTTTCCGGTTCGGGAAAATCAACTTTAATCAATGAATTGCTGTACCCGTCACTGCAACATTATATCACCAAAAAAGTGCCTTTACCACCCGATATGGACGCCCTAAAAACTAAAGGGGAACGCTCTCTAGAGGATGTGGTTGATAAGGTAATTGTAATTGACCAATCTCCCATCGGTCGTACTCCGCGCTCTAATCCCGCTACTTACACGGGAGTCTTTGATGTGATTCGCGATTTGTTTGCCGAAAGCATTGAAGCGAAGGCAAGAGGTTACAAAGCGGGGCAGTTTTCTTTTAACGTGAAAGGGGGAAGGTGCGAAGCTTGCGGCGGCCAGGGCGTGAACGTGATTTCGATGAATTTTCTGCCGGATGTTTACGTGCAGTGTGAGGTTTGCAAGGGTGCGCGCTACAACCGAGAAACACTGCAAGTGAAGTATAAAGGCAAGTCGATTTCTGATGTGTTGAACATGACTGTGGAGGAATCTTTGGAAATGTTTAAAAATATTCCCAGGGCGGGCGTCAGACTGCAAACTTTGGTTGATGTTGGTTTAGGTTACATTCAGTTGGGACAGCCCGCGCCGACGCTTTCTGGAGGGGAAGCGCAGCGGGTAAAATTGGCAACGGAACTGTCGCGCCGTGCTACTGGGAAGACGCTTTATTTGATAGATGAACCGACGACTGGTTTGTCGTTTTATGATGTTCACCATTTGTTAAATGTGCTGCAAAGATTGGTGGATAAGGGTAATTCAATTTTGGTAATCGAACACAATTTAGATGTGATTCGGTGCTGCGATTGGGCGATCGATTTGGGCCCAGAAGGGGGAGATAAGGGCGGCGAAATTATTGTGGCGGGGACGCCGGAGGATGTGGCGGCAAATCCGAGGTCTTATACTGGGAAGTATTTGCAAGCGGTTTTGCAGCAGCATCCTTTGGGGGAGGCTGTAGCTGTTAGTTAATAGTAACAGTAATTACGCAATTGGCATACTAAAATCAAATTGTAGGGTGCGTCAGGTGAGCTTTTATAACGATTATTGAGAGTTTAAATATTTGACGCACCTTACAACTGAAATTCGTACTACTCTAATGGGCGATCGGTTACACTTATTGGTGCGTAACATTCGGGTATAATATGTACTAATATTGTCCGATGTAAATCCTTGGGTAAAAGCTACAAATGGCAAAGGATCTCTTCCACAACACGGTCAAAATCGCCCTACAAAAAGATGGCTGGAAAATTACCCACGATCCCTACCAGTTACGCTATGGTGTTGCTGATGTCTACATCGATCTTGCAGCCGAAGAAGCGATCGCCGCTGAAAAAGAAGGACGTAAAATAGCTGTAGAAGTCAAAAGTTTCGCAGGTGGCTCCACCATTTCTGAATTCCACACCGCCCTCGGTCAATTCCTCAACTATCGCATTGCCATCGAAGTCTCTAGCGAACCAGAACGTATGCTGTATCTGGCAGTTCCCACCGATACCTACCAAATGTTTCTCAGATTTGAACCCGCAAAAACAGTCATCGAACGTTATGAAATTCGACTAATTATTTACAATCCAACTCGTGAGGCGATCGACCAATGGATAGACTAAACGAATACCGCAAAATTGTGTGTAACTTTCTCGAAGACTTTTCTACAAATGACGCAAATGCTCAGTTAATATTCGATTTCGCCCGCGATCGATATCTCGTTATGCACAACGAATGGCGCGACGAATATCGCATCTATGGGTGTGCCATGCAGCTCGATATCATCGAAAATAAAATCTGGATTCAACACAACAGTACCGAAATCTACATCGATCGAGAACTGATTCAACGTGGCGTGTCTCCTCAAGATATCATTCTTGGGTTTCGCTCCCCCAGCATCCGAAAACTCCTTGCCGCCAACTCTTGCTAGAGACAAAGGTTGGGAACAGTTAGATAGATATTTGGCTAGGTTGGGACAAGATTCCGGTTGGTTGGTCATTTTCGATCGCCGAGTGAATGCACCCAAACTCGAAAACGGTTGAACACTGAGATTCATACTACTCCAAGGGGGCGATCTGTTACATTATTCGAGGGTGAAATCCTGGTATATTATGTACTAATAGTAGACGCGATATTAACTATCTTGAATTGTGGGAGACATTGCCATATTTTGTGCTTGTGTCTGCATGAATTCAATATCCGATCGCAACCAAGTGCGGGGCCCGCTGCACTGATGAGCAATTAACAGCCCCCACAGTCCTTTGTTCGTTAAAATTGGCACAACTAAATTGGCGCGAACTTTCAGGCTACGCAGAAAATCTCGGTGGCATGGGTTAATTGGTTCTACTTCAATATCTGCAATTGCTTTAACTCTGCCGGCTTCGTACAAAGCAGCGTATTCGTCGTTAAAACACTCATCTGGCCCCGTTGAACCCAAGATTGAGAGTTCGATCGCGCTCAACATCTCGTAAGTCACTCGACCTTGCCACTGTCTGTAAAAATAGTACAGTAAGGCGCGATCGCTCTGCAAAATTTCTCGAATGTCGTAGAGGGATTGTTCAACTAATACATCGCGCTTTAGACGATCTGTCAAGCGGTTAACAATGTTTTGCAGGCGATCGCCCGACATAGTATTAACTCCTTTAATTCCTAGTACACTCGCCAGTTCTTAATTCTTGAACTTGCACAATTACCACACCTCAAATTGTTGCGCTTCGGCATTTTCGCGCGCTCGAAAATGAGTAATTTTTGGCTTAACAGTTGTCTGGATGCCAGCGACATTATACTATTATTTTGACAGAGATAGCAATTTTTTTGGGAAACGGGCGATCGCGTCGGACCCCCCAAGCTACGGCTTTTTTGCGCGAAGAAGCACTGGCGGGACGCCTGTTCCACAAAGGAAGAGAAAAGGAACAGTTTACAAGTGCTGGGAGAATTGCTACATATGCCTAAAGTTGGTTCCTCTTAAACAGAGGAACTGCTAGGATATCTCGAAAGCTAGAGGAAGCATCAAATATGTCTGTGCTAGAAGCTGCTTGGAAACACGAATTTATCCCTACTAACGGCATTAAACTGCACTATGTCACTCAAGGTTCGGGGCCGCTGATGCTGATGCTGCACGGATTTCCTGAATTTTGGTATTCTTGGCGGCATCAAATCCCGGAATTTGCATCAGATTATAAAGTTGTCGCTGTAGATCTCAGAGGTTACAACGACAGCGACAAACCTCACGATCAATCTGCTTACGTGATGGCAGAGTTTGTGCAAGATGTCAAGGGCATTATTCAGGGTTTGGGATACGAAAGTTGCGTCTTAGTTGGTCACGACTGGGGAGGCGCGATCGCCTGGAATTTTGCTTATGCTTATCCCCAAATGGTGGATAAATTAATTGTGATGAATCTACCACATCCTGCCAAGTTTGCTGAAGGGTTACGCACTCCCCAACAATTGTTGAAAAGTTGGTACATCTTTTTGTTTCAGTTGCCAGTTTTGCCGGAGTTGTTAATTCAGTTGGGCGACTATCAGGCAATTTCGGCTGCTTTGGAAGGTATGGCAATTAACAAAAGCACCTTTACCCCCTCAGATATCGAAGCTTACAAAGATGCTGCTGCCAAACGGGGTGCTCTGACTGCTACTATCAATTATTACCGCAATATTGCTCGCGGATTTCTCGATCGCCAGAATTGGAGGGTTCTGGAAGTTCCGACGCTGATGATTTGGGGAGAAAATGATGCCGCCCTCGGCAAAGAGTTAACTTATGGAACAGCAGATTACGTCCGCGATTTTCAGCTTCATTACATTCCTAATTGCAGCCACTGGGTGCAGCAGGAACAGCCGCAGTTAGTGAATCGGTACATGAGAGATTTTTTGGCAAGTAAGTTCATTTAATATCATACTCAGTTTGATCGGAATGCTACTGAGTCTGCGAGTAGGACGATCGCGATCCACTGAGAAAATTATTATTCCCATTCGAGCAGAGATATTCACCGACTGCTGATTCCCTCCGTCGTGCGCCCGCTCATTTCCCAGGGCTGAATGCGGTAAATTGCAATTACCTCCGCAAGTCCCAGCGAGTCAATCCAGGTGCGATTGATGGCGGGTGAAAGTGTGGGGTTGTGTTCTTTGACCAATTGCATCGCGTGATCGATGTCTGGCTGTTCCGTGAGCCGTTCTGCTCGTCCGTTCACCACAACGCTGCGCCAGTGGGGGAATTTCGGTCTAATTATTGCGTTTGTGAGGCGCCTGTTTTGTGATCCTAAACAAGTAGAGAATTTCCGTAAAGATAATTTGGGTTAGTCTCAAATATAATCTACGATATTTTTTGTTAAAAAATTTGTATGATTCTGGAAATAAACCCTCGGCAATTGCTGAGGGTTTATTGTTTTTATTAAATGGGGAGTGTCTAATTAATTAATAAAAAAATATTTGTTTTTAAAGTAATTTAAACAAACTTTCAGCCCAGATAAAGCCCAAACTAGCTTTATCTGCAACTTGGGCGTCCATGTTTTATTGTTACCAGCGAACAAAAGGCGATCGTCCCCTGGAATTCTCTGACACTAGATATAATCCGTCCTCAAAAAACATCGCCGCATAACCGCAGCGCGCAATTTAGGGATGGTTCACGCTGCAGTTATGTGGCAAATGCGATCGGCTTGACGCTGATGACCCGCCCCGCCCGGTCTGGGGTGACTGCTAAGCCGGGTCTATAATTCCCTCAAACGCTGGAAATCTTCTAGCTCGTGAGTGCAAACTGCCCTCATAGCGTAATTGGTGCGATCGATCGGCTTTCCCTCATCCTACCGGCTGGCGATCGGCAATAAACCTAGTGTATGCTTAATCACCTGTTAAAAGAATCAGATTTAACGATCGCAGCTTTCGATATTTCAAGGGTTTGAGAGTCTTCTTTACCACCTTGACAGGGCTGGCGCTTATAACATAGAGTAGAATTTTTGCTGCAGCATCCTAAGAGCGATCGAGTACATCCTAGGCTTACCATCCTAACTGTCCTCACTGTTGCTATAAGTTTGAATTAAACGGAGATTTTTATTAATGAAGTATAATCGATTTCAAGAATTAGATATGATGAGAGGTTTTGCTGCCTGCTGGGTAGTGGCGGTTCATTTTTGGTACTTCAATTTCTTACCTCCATTTTTTGGATACAGCAACTTTTTGGAGTATGCAAAAGTAGTAGGTCCAGCCTCGACAATTGCCAAGTTTTTTCCCCTGCCATTTAATAGTGCAGGCAATACAGTTTTTGATGTGCTGAATATATTTTTCTTGCTGGGATATCAGGGAGTTCATATTTTTTTCATTCTCAGTGGTTTTGGACTGGCTTATTCAAGAATTTTAAAACCTGATGAAAGCTGGAGCATTTTTATGAGAAAAAAATTTTTCCGGCTCTACCCTACCTACTGGATACTTTTAGCTGTCTCTGTGATAATTCCTAGGTTAAGAGCGGATTTATTTTATGGCTATTTTGATTGGTGGTCATTTTGGAGAAGTTGGATAATTCTCGATAAAGCCATACCATTTTCTTGGTTTATGTTTCCACTAATTCAATTTTATTTGTGCTTTTATTTGCTCTTTAAATATTTAAAAAAAAATACTATTAGACAGTTTCTCTTCACTTGTTTTGTTATTAAAGTTATCTATACATTTTTAGTTTTAATATTAGGCTTTAACTTTAAGGTATTTTCGCCAATATTGGGCGATCTCAGTTATCCAGGCTATTTAGCAATTTCAAGGTTATTTGAGTTTTGTTTAGGAATGGCAATGGCCAAGGTTTATGCAAGTAATCCTACTCTATTAATTAATTACCTAACTAAGCCCGTCACAATAGCCATAGCAATAATTTTTGAAATGTTGGGTATTATGGGTTCCTTTGAATTTTCAAATCCAAAATTTCTAGGTATATATTTCCCTTTTGGACTGTGTTTTTATGATGCTTTCCTGGGATTGGGCATATTTGTAATTGTCTTTAATCTTTGTAGGAGTTTAATAAAACTTTCAGACTTAACAACGAGATTTTTAACATGGATTTCTAAAATTTCCTATGAACTATATTTAACGCAGTTTATAGGGTTAATTGTTATACCCAAATTTTTTACTGTGGTAGTGCGAGGTGAACCTTCACTTTTGACTGCTAGCCGTGCTATTTTACTTTATATATTAATTCTCCAACTTTGTATAGTTAATGCTTGTTTATTACAACAGCTAACAAACTCGATCGCAAGTCGATTTAGATTAGCGATGGGTTCCTTTACCTCTGAAATAAAATAACCTAAATTAGTAGTTAATAGTCAAGTGTTATCAAAAACTAGAATTCTGAATTTGTTTCTCGGCCTTTTAATTGCCCTCAGCCTAGAGTTGTTCAGCGGAACGACAACTTTTGCTCAAAACATTGAAACAATTAAAATTTCCGGTACTGCTGCGGGTGTCAGCACTCGCTACATCGGTGCAGTCGAGGGCAATATCAATTTCGACATCAAAGATTTGCAAGATTTGGGAATTAATACCTACCGCATTTACGGCGGGATGTCCCGGTGGGAACCCGAAGACGACGACGGTAAATACGGTTGGCCATCTATTGACGAAATTAAGACAAATCCAAATATAATTAATTGGGCGCATTGGGATCAGATTATGAGTAATCCGCCCCAGGGTAGCGATTATTGGTGGTCGGGACAACCCGGTACGGTTTGGCAAGGCAATGCCAGGACTATTTTTAATACTCTCAAACAAGCAAATATTCGCCCGGTTGTGAGTATTCGGAATGTGGATAATAACTGGAATCCGAGTTGGGCGCTGCAACTGAATCCGCCGCGCACAGGAGAAGATTGGAACGAGTGGTGGGAACACGTTTTTGCTACGGTTTATTGGCTGAATGTTCGCAATGATTACCGCGTTGATGATTGGGAAATTCACAACGAACCGGACAATCGCGATCAGGGTTGGGGCGGGACTAGGGCTGACTATTTTGAATTGGTTAAGGTGGCAAAAGATGCGATCGACTTTGTTTACCAAACTTATTTGCCCGATCGCACTTACCACATCCATGGCCCGAAAACCGTAGGGGGCAGCAATTGGCCGGCTAGTGCTTTGCAGGAAATACCGAATTATTTCGATACAGTCAATGTCCACAACTACGATGCAGATATTTCTAACTACACCCGCAAAGTGCGCGGCTGGATGAACGGTACTGTCCGCGCTAACTCGCAGCTTTGGGTAGGAGAATGGGGAACTTACGAAATTAGCTACGGCGATTTATCTTTAGCTTTAAATTTGATTAAGAATTTGATTCGAGGTTCTCAACCTGGGGATAATTATATTTACGGAAGTCACATATTCTGTTTGTACGACTGGGGCAAGCCCGCAGGGGCGGAAGGTTTGCTAGGTGACGGGGGAAAACGGCGCGCGGGCTACTATGCTTTGCGGATGGGAATTAGGGCTTTGCAGGGCGGGAAAGCTACCTTTTTTCCTATCACTAACAGTTCCGATTTAATGGCAGTTGCAACTCTTGATGCTAGCAAGAATGTTTACTTGCTGGTTGTCAATGACCGAGCAACATCTTACACTGTTAATGCTGATATTTCGGAGCTGATAAAAACTGGTAATGGCACGGTGCGGGAGTTCAGTTCTCAAACAATGGATGAGGTTGTTGGTAGCTTAAGGCTGAAGGGCGGCAATGCGAGTTTTGCACTGGCGGGGAACAGCGCTATTCTCATCAAGTTCGATCGCCAGAAGTGAAGCTCAAATCCTCTGGGCCATAATTGGGATAAGATAGAATTAGTTATGCTCAGAATTATTTATTTTCTGCCTGTTTGGCCCTCGAACCCTCGAACCCTCGAACCCTCGAACCCCTAATTGTACAGTTGCCATACCTAAGTCGTCCTGTTGTGATTCCCCTCCTGTCGCTGGTAAATTGGTAGGGTGCAGGTATCTTGCCTCAAACAGAATGCGAGCGAGAGTTCCGTTGAGGGGCAGAAAGTAGGGTGCAGTCCAGACAATCGCAGAAATTCTTGCTCGTAAACCCGCAGCAGTTATGCTAAGCGAGGAATTGCCCGCCAGCCTTCATGTCCGCCCTCTGTCAGATAGTATTGGTTCTGAAAGTCAGAAGCCGTCAATTATCAGGATATGGCACGGAATTAATTTTAAATGCCAAGATGCTGGAAGTATGGGTGAGTTGAATCGTACAGAAACTTTGAGCGCGCTTGGAAATCTCGCGGGTAAAGCCTCTCAATCAACCTGCTGCTCGCGATCGGCTTTTTCCAACAAATATCACTTTTATGCCCCCTGATGTTTATTCCCTCCCTCAGTCAGGTCATCAACCGCAATCCCCTCACCGTCACCCCTGAGACGCCCGTAGAAAAGGCGATCGAGCTGATGAGTAGCACAGGAGCCAGTTACGTCCTCGTGGTAGAACCGCGCGGGCATTCTCAACTCGGAAATCCCACCAACGGGACTTCCCCACAATCGCGGGAACAGTCGGGTTTCTACAACGGCAAACGGCCTGCGATACACGCAGGAGGCAATGGGCTGCGTCTCAACGGCTCAAAAGCTCCCTATCCGAACAGCCAGACAGTGCTGGGGATTTTTACCACTCGAGATATCGTACAGCTAAATTCCATCGGCGCTGCTTTGAGGGGATTTGCGATCGAGCAAATCATGATCAGAACCGTAACTGTAGCCAGAGAATCGGAAATTCCCGACTTTTTTGCCTTAGCAAATCTGCTGGAGAAAAATCAGATCAGCCATTTGCCGGTCGTTAGCGAGGCTGAAGAACTTGTCGGTTTAATTAGCTCTCAAAGCTTGGTGCAAATGTTGCAGGGAATTGGGGAATCGACACCAAAAGCAACTAGCAGCACTTCCCCACCTGCGGCTTTCGCCTTCCCTCCGCCGCTGCCAATTGTGCATCAGAAATTAGAGCTGCCCGCAAGTTTAATTAAACTTTATCAAATCCCTCAAATAGCAGCTTCAAGAATAATTCACGCTCCTTCTAATTCTTCGGTTCGCTACTTGGCGCAACTGATGTTTAGACACCATGTTAGTTATGTATTAATCACTGAAACCCCCGATCAACACTCGACTGGTGCGGCTCACAATTCCAAATTTACAAATCCCAACATTCACAAACTCGTTGGGGTGGTAAGTTCGCGGGATATTGTGCAGTTGCAGGCGCTGGGAAGAGACTCTAACAAAATTAAAGCGGGAGCAATTTGCAGCAGTTCGCCGCCGCTGGTGCGATCGCACTCTACCCTCGAAGCAGCCGTCGCGCTGCTGCAAAAACACTACTGCCAGTTGCCTTTATTAGTCATCAACGAAACAAATCACCCGATCGGGATTATTAATCCTAAAACTATCCTTTTACAAGCGCTGGATTCAAAATCTCTGCATTCTGGCTTAATTGCTTTGCAGCGCCAGCTAGAATCTAGCAACGCTCAATACAAAAAACTCTCAGCAGAAATACAGCGGACAGCAGCAAATAGCCACGAGATAGCTGAAATTTCTCACCACACTTTCGTAGAGCGGCCAAATCTCCCCCATGCAGTCAACAATCAGGGGATTTGGGACTGGAATCTCGAAACAGATGAGTTTTTTTATTCGGCGCGGTGGCAAGAAATGCTGGGCTACCAAGAAGGGGAAATCTCGAATCGCCGATCGGAATGGTGGAGTCGCATCCACCGAGATGATATTGACTCGGTAAAGGCAGCTTTAGAAGAACACTTCGCCCAAAAGACACCGGATTTTGCAGCAGAATATCGGATGTACTGTAAAGACGGCAGCACTGTCTGGGTGCTGAACCGGGGTCAAGTTTTACGCAGCGTTACTGGCAAACCGCTGCGGGTAGTAGGAACTCATACAGATATTACTCTAAACAAGGAGTTTGAAGTCAAAAACCGCGAGCATGATCGAGAACAATTCCATCTATTTGACTCTTTGAAAGCAACAGTAATTTTCCACATAGATGCGGCGGGGGTTTGGAAATTTCTCAACCGCGCTTGGACGGAAATTACGAATTATGCGGTTTCCGAAAGTTTGCAAACTAATTTTTTAGAGTGGGTGCATCCAGATGAGCGCGAGCAATGTGCAAATTTATTGGAGTCTTTGCTGTCGGGGAAGTCGGAATTTGAACGGCGAGAACTGCGATTTAAGTCCAAGTCGGTTTCGGGCAAAAATTCCTTGGGAATTCACAGTAATTCCGGCTTTGTTTCCGTAGAACTATTTGCCCAAGTTCGCCGGAATTCGCAAGGCGAAATAGCGGGAATTTTCGGGACTTTGCACGATGTCTGCAACCGCCTCGAAGGAGTTGAGGAACTGCGGGAAAGCGAGCGGGCAATTCGATCGCTCTATGAGGTAATGGTGAGCTCGGAAGGCTCTTTTGACGATCGAACGATCCGGTTGCTGGCAATGGGCTGTAGTCAGTTTGGGATGGATATCGGGCTGTTGGGCAGGGTTTTGGGCGATCGCTACGAAGTGATTGCGGCTTATGTACCGGAAGATTTTCCCTTTGGATTTGCTAAAGGAGACGGTTTTGCTTTGAGCAGAACCTTTGAGCGAGAGGTTTTGCGATCGAGCGAACCTATTTCTGTCGAATCAGCCGGCACTACTCAGTGGCGCAACCACCCCGCTTACAGCGTCCGCAAGTTGGAGGCTTTTGTGGGGACGAGGGTAATGGTGCAAGGGCGAATTTTTGGCACTTTGAGCTTTACTTCCCGCACCACTAAATCTCCTTTTAAACCGCTGAATTTTGAAATTTTAAAGTTGATGGGCAATTACATCGGCGCAGAAATTGCCCGCGAAGAGCGAGAGCGAACTTTGCAACGTCAGTACCAGCGCGTTTTACTACTCAAACAAATTACTCAAAAAGTGCGATCGACCTTAGATACTCAAGAAATTTTCCAAACTACCGCCACCCAAATCGGCCGCGTATTTGGTGTCAATCGCTGTACAATTCATACCTATCTTTCCGAACCTTATCCCCACCTTCCTTGCGTCGCGGAATACTTAGAGCCCGGTCACGAATCGGCTTTAGATTTAGAACTTTCTGTCACTTATAACCCCTACACAGAAAAACTTCTCGCTGAAGATATAGCCCTGGCATCTCCCGATGTGTTTGCCGATCCTTTGCTGGAATCTTCGGGGCCGATGTGCCGTCGCATCGGATTAAAATCTATGTTGGCTGTTCGCACTTCCTATCAAGGAGAACCAAATGGAATTATTACTTTGCACCAGTGCGATGCAACTCGCCAGTGGAATCCCGACGAAATTGAACTGTTAGAAGATGTTGCTGCTCAAGTTGGCATTACCTTAGCTCAAGCCCAACTTTTAGAAACGGAAGTTCAGCGACAGCGACAGTTAGCAGAGCAAAATGAAGCTTTGGATCAAGCACGACAAGCGGCGGAAGTTGCTAATAGAGCTAAGAGCGAATTTTTAGCGACTATGAGTCACGAAATCCGCACTCCGATGAATGCGGTAATCGGGATGACGGGCTTGCTGCTGGATATGGAACTAACTCCTGAACAGCGGGATTTTGTGGAGACAATTCGTACCAGTGGCGATGCTTTGCTGACTATTATTAATGATATTCTCGACTTTTCCAAGATTGAATCGGGAAAATTGGATTTGGAGCGCAGCCCCTTCGAGCTGCAAAACTGTATAGAAGAATCTCTAGAATTACTGGCTCCGAGAGCCTCAGAAAAAGGTTTAGAGCTGGCTTACTTTATTGATGATTCTGTGCCAAAAAATATTTTAGGAGATGTCACGAGACTGCGCCAAATTTTGGTAAATTTGCTGGGCAATGCAGTAAAGTTTACAGAATCGGGAGAAATTGTAGTGTGCTGTACGGCTAGGCAAATTGAACAGGTAGCTGCTAATAGTTCACCAGATAAAATTAATATTCTAGCGCCACAACCGCTATTAATTAACCAGGGAGAGTTGGCACGTAGCAAACAATACGAGATTCAATTTGCTGTCCAAGATACGGGAATTGGCATTCCGCCAGACCGGATGGATCGCCTGTTTAAAGCTTTTTCGCAGGTGGATGCTTCGACAACGCGACATTACGGCGGGACGGGTTTGGGACTGGCTATCAGCCAGCGTTTGAGCGATATGATGGGCGGTACAATGTGGGTTGTCAGCCAGGTTACTCCGGGAAGTTCTAAGTCTCAACCGGGAGTTTCTGCGATCGGACAAAGTATCGCTGGAAGGTCGCCTGCAGAATTTACTCCGCCGTCGATATCGGGTTCGGGTTCGATTTTTTATTTCACGGTGACTGCTGAAGCGAATGACCTCCGGGCTGAGGAAAAAAGACCGGAATTTGCCGCTGGTAAGCACTTGTTAATTGTTGAGCATCATGCCATTAATCGGCAAGTTTTGATCCGTCAGGCAGAGTCTTGGGGAATGATACCCGTGGCTGTAACTTCGGGTGCTGAGGCTTTGGAAATCATCAAAGGAAACTCGCCGCTCGATTTAGCTATTTTGGCGATGAATCTACCAGATATGGACGGTGTGGCGTTGGCTGTGGAGATTCGGAAATTTGAGCTGAGCAATTTGTCCGGCGGCGACGGCCTAAATCCGAATGTCATCGTTAAAAACCCTCGCAAAATTGCCCTACCTTTGGTGCTGTTTACTTATTTAAGTAAGGCCGAAGTTTGGAAAAAACTTGAAACTACAGAGGTACATTTTTCTGCTTTTTTAACTAAGCCTTTAAAACAGTCACAGTTTTATAATGTGTTGCTGCAAGTTTTTGGATATGTTACTGGCAGAAGCGGCAGGGGAGAAGTTTCAAATGTGGTGACTGTGACTTCGGGATTGAAGTATTTTGAAAATTCTCAAGAACAGCACCGCGTGCAGCGGACGCCTGCTGTTTTGAGGCAGGTTGCGGCGAATTCTGGCGGACAGGATGCAACTAATTCTAGTCAGATTCGGATTTTGCTGGCTGAGGACAATGTGGTGAATCAAAAAGTCGCTACGCATTTACTCGACAGGATAGGATATCGGGCTGATATTGCGGCTAATGGGTTGGAGGTTTTGGAGGCGCTGAAGCGGCAATCTTACGATGTTGTGCTGATGGATGTGCAGATGCCGAACATGGATGGGTTGGAAGCGACGCGCCGCATTTGTCAGGAATGGCCTGCTAACAAGAAGCCGAGAATTATTGCGATGACTGCTAATGCGATGCAGGGCGATCGCGAAAAGTGTCTGGAAGCAGGTATGGATGATTATATTACTAAGCCGGTGCGCCGGGAAGAGTTGGCGATCGCCTTGAGCAAGTGTTCACCTCTGATTCGGGATGAATTGGATGCGGTTAATGAGGAAAAAAATCAAGATATTTCTGATCAAGTTGACAGTGAAAGGGCGGGATCTTCGAGCGTTCAACCGGGAGCAGATTCGCCGATAGATTTTCATATTTTGCAAAATCTCCGCGAGCTAGATGATGATGAAGACCCAGATTTTTTGGGGGAGCTGATTAAGATATATTTGGTAGACGCACCGCAACATTTAGAAACTATTAAGGAGGCTATTTTTCTGGGAGATGCTGATAGTTTGAAGCTGGCTTCTCACACCCTGAAGTCTAGCAGCGCCAATTTAGGAGCCGTGTCTTTTTCTGCTGTTTGCAAGGAGTTGGAGTATATGGGTCGCGTGGCGGTTGAGTCTGGAGGGGAACAGGTTTTTGATGTGAGTACGGCGCGCGATCGCCTCTTGGAAGCTCAAGCGGAGTGGGAAAAGGTGCGGGCGGCTTTTGAGACGGAATTGGAAACGGGGAAGTTGCGATCGCAAATAGGGTAATTTGTTATATCAATTCCGGTTGCACTCCTCCGGGATTGTTGACTGTTGACTGTTGACTGTTGACTGTTTGAACAATACCGATGCAACCGAAAACGATATTATTTGTTATTTGTTGGTTTTTGGTTGTTAGTTGTCAGTTTCAATGCCCAATGCCCAATGCCCAATGCCCAATGCCCAATGCCCAATGCCCATATTTAACTTTCACCTAAATATGCTTTGCGAACAGTTTCATTTGACTGCAAATCACTAGCAGTACCAGCGACTACAACCTGACCAGTTTGGATGACATAGCCGCGATGGGCTACACTTAAAGCCATGCGGGCGTTTTGTTCCACCAGTAAAATAGTTGTTCCTTCAGCATTAATATCGCGGACGATCGCAAAAATTTGACTGACTAACATCGGTGCCAATCCCATACTCGGCTCGTCCAATAATAACAAGCGGGGGCGCGACATCAAAGCCCGGGCGATCGCCAACATTTGCTGTTCGCCGCCGCTGAGAGTTCCCCCTTTTTGACTAATTCTTTCTCGCAAACGAGGAAATAAATTTAATGCTTTTTCCATATCGGACTTGATGCCGAGAGTATCGTTGCGGAGATAAGCACCCATTTCCAGGTTTTCTTGCACCGTCATGCGCGGAAAAATCAACCGCCCTTCGGGACTTTGAGAAATCCCCAAACGGACGATCGCCTCTGTAGATAGTGCTTCTAAAGGCTTTCCCTCAAATAATACAGTGCCTTGGCGCGGGCGCAGCAGTCCTTGAATCGTGCGGAGAGTTGTAGTTTTCCCCGCCCCGTTGCTGCCGATTAATGTCACAACTTCTCCCTGCGAGACTGTTAGCGATACTCCTTTGAGAGCGTGGATATTTCCGTAGTAGGTGTGAATGTCTTTAATTTCCAACATAATTACTCTTTCTGCTTTGTGCCTTATTATATTATCCCGACTTATTATAAAATTTTATTGCATTTATTTAAAATCAAGCTTTTTTATAG
This sequence comes from Microcoleus sp. w1-18aA5, assembly GCF_036701705.1. Taxonomy (NCBI): domain Bacteria; kingdom Bacillati; phylum Cyanobacteriota; class Cyanophyceae; order Oscillatoriales; family Microcoleaceae; genus Microcoleus; species Microcoleus sp. w1-18aA5. The sequence goes on from NZ_JAUPTE010000023.1 coordinate 36,239, forward strand.
TAAGCAGTAATTTTACTTAGATCAACACCAGCCCTAGCTCCCATACAATGTATTTTTTGTAGCTGTGGCGACCAACTTTACATAATTTTTACTTAAACATAAGATTTCTTGACAGTAGCTTTACAAAAATCTCTAAGTAAATAGGTAGTATTGATACGTAAGCGAAACCCACTGCTACAACTTACCAATAACAACACTTAAAATGTTTCAAATTTAAGGAAATTCACCATGAAATTCAATCACATTAGTGGAGCGATCGCATTTTTATTAGCAACTCCTTTAGTAACCAGCTTGAGTGTAGGTGTAGCGCCCAGCCGTGCTGCCACAATAGCAGGTTCTGCAGCAGCAGTAATGATTGACAACATCAGTCACACACCGACTGACACAGGTACATTTACTAACATTAACACTTACACTCAGGCCATAGCTAACAGCGGTTCAGTTATTAGCGAGGCAACTGCTGATGCAGTTTTTATATCTAACTGTCACGAATTGCTGGCAGAAAATCTCTCGCAAAGTGCAGTCATAGGCAGCGGGAATAACTATTCCGGTTTCGCCCAAAGTCAAGCAGCAGTGATCGGCGACTTCTTCATTGATGCCGAAGAAACTTTTTCCTTCACTTTTCAGACATTTTTAGCTCTTTTAACATCAGTTGACAACCCCCAATCCGAACGCGCCAGGGCGGGTGGCAGTATATCTTTCTGGGTGATTAACACTGTTACTAACATTTTGTTAGACTCTTTTCAATTTGCCATCAGTTTAGACTCTTCTAGTGGCTTTTCTGCAAATGCCTTCGTTAGCAACAGCTTTAAACCCACACAAATTAACTTTAATTTTCTGGCTGAAGGAAGTACAGCAGCTACCCTCCTGTATACTTCTGGGGTATATTCGCGGACATTCAACAGCGCCACTAACTTAACATTGGTAGAAGTTAAAAACAATATCGCAAAGGCAGAAGCAGAAGCAGAAGCAGTTCCAGAACCGAGCACAGTATTAGGTACTGCAATCTTTTTAGGATTGTTTGTCAGGCAGAGAAAACACAAGAAACAAATGTCGGAAGTCAAATCAAAACTTTAGGAAAAACCCCGGATGTTAATCCGTAGGCTGTTCGAGGCGCACCTCCTATCGTTTCCGTTGAATTGCTCGTTATAAAATGCTGTCGCCGTGGGTGTGTTGATAAATATTATCGGTTTGAATGACAGATTGTTGGTGAAACCCGCCCTAATTTTATTGGGTTAATTGGCTGAACATTATCTCGCTTCTTCCGAGGATAAACACTGCCCACGTCACTTATCTGTCGGCACACAATACCCATTAACCATGTCCATCTTCTTCTTTTCCCAAATATGCCTCAATCACGCGAGGATCGGCGCGAACTTGATCTGGAGTTCCCTCAGCAATTTTAGTACCGTACTCCATAACACTCACGCGATCGCTAATTCCCATCACCACTTTCATATCATGTTCAATCAGCAAAATACTCAAATTCAACTCATCGCGAATCCGATAAATAAAGCGAGTTAAATCAGCCGTTTCGTTAGGGTTCATCCCGGCAGTCGGTTCGTCCAAAAGCAACACTTTCGGATCGGAAGCCAAAGCCCTGGCAATTTCCAATCTGCGCTGGTCTCCGTAGGAAAGGTTTTTTGCCAACTCCGGCGCTTTAGCAGCACCTAAACCGACAAAATCAAGCATAGTGAGCGCTTTTATTTTAGCTTCCCGCTCCTCCAGATTTGCAGCGGGAGGGCGGAGGATTGCACCCAACAAACCTGTTTTCAATCGGCAGTGCCTACCTACTAAAACATTATCCAGCACAGTCATGTTGTTAAACAAGCGGATATTTTGAAAAGTTCTAGCAATGCCGAAAGTTGTCAGGCGATCGGGCGGTAAACCCGTGATATTTTTCTGTTCCAAAAGCAACTGACCGCCACTCGGTTTGTAGATACCTGTCAGCATATTAAAAAAAGTAGTTTTGCCCGCACCGTTGGGGCCGATCAAACTGGCGATCGAGCCTTTTTCCAAGGTTAAACTAACCTGGTTGACCGCAGTCAAACCGCCGAATCGCATTGTAAGTTGCTGTGCTTCTAATAATGACATTTTGGTTGTGATTCCTAATATTACTTAAGCGGTTATAGCTGGGATTCTATATAATACCAAATCGGCTCTGTTAAAGTGCGTCAGCTTGGCTGTGGTGGGATGCTCGTTACCACAGGGAAAGATTTGGGGATCGGAATGCGTTACAGAAAGTCTTGGGCTAAGCTTCATGACTGCGTTTCGGTTTAAGGTTTCCCCTTGGGTAGTGCCCTGAAGGAAAGGATTAAGAGAATTAAACTGAATTCAAAGAAAGTAGGCGTTTAGAGTTGTAAATTAGCATTGTAATGATGCACAAAGCGCCAAATGGCAGCAATATGATTTTCTAATTTTTTAGAGAAGGCTAAGCTCTTTCTTACCAATCGAGACACTCGTTGTCGAATAGTACAGTTGAAGCGCTCGATATAGCTAGTAAAACCACTATCTTTGTCTACACTCCGATGACGTTTGCTGGGCAATACAGAATCATAAGCACTCCAATGGTCGGTATAAATTACTGCACACTGACGGTACACTGGTGGCATTGAATTCCATAAAGCTTGAGCCGATACTGCGCTACGCTCTCCAATATGTACACCAACAATTTCCCTAGTCTGGGCATCCAATGCCAGCCAGACCCACTGCTGATTTCCTTTACTATCAACGAATGACCATAACTCATCCATCTGAACACTCAAGCGCTTTTTTTGCTTGGGAGTCACCTCCACTTGCTTCTTAACAGCAGCGGCTTGGCTATTAACGTATCGCTGCACTGTATCTTCTGACACTTGTAGTACCCGAGCAATCCCCGCCTGAGAAATACGTTCAAGTAGCATCCGTGATATCAACTCTTTTTGTTGTTTTGTAATAGGTTTCCATGCCGGATTTAAAACAAATTGACGACCACATTCTCGGCATTTATAATGAAAGTTTATGATGCCGAGTTTGACCGTTTCGACTAACTTCTTCCGAACCACAATTAGGGCAACAATTGATTTCTAATGTCATATCACGCTATGGCAAACACTTCTCTAATCATAACGTACTCTGATCCTTTCCTTCAGGGCACTACCAGTGTAAGGACAAAAAGGGTGGAAAATTAAATTACACTGCTAGTTTTTCATGGGTATGGGCTACTCTAGTAAGAGGGAATGTAGAGGCCGGAACTATGATAAAGCTTGGTTTGCTGGTGCGATCGCGAAGCGTCTCCGCAGAAAAATCGCCAAACAACGACTTAGGAATCGGAAAAGTTACCGAGCTATCCTACTCTACAGCAACGGTTGAATACTTCTGCTCAATTGGGCAACGCCTTGAAAAAACCTTACCCTTAACTTCGCTTTATAGAGTTCAACTCCCGCCTCAGACACGATGCTACATCCAGCCAGAAAGCCAGGATACATGGATAATTGGCCGAATTTTTGACTGGGACGAAGACAAAGGTCAGTATCGAATCGATCTACCCGATAAAAAGATAGCTTTAGTTGCTGAGCACGAAATTTACGTTCGTTGCAACCTACCCATCGATGACCCCATCGAAACTCTAGCGATGAAAGGTCAGGAAACTCCCTACTTTCACGATCGACGTTTAGCTTTTGTCCAGTGTCTCATCCAACAACGCGCTGTCAGTCGCGGGATGACAGGGCTGATTTCTGCCAATATTGACCTTTATCCTCATCAAGTTGAAGTTGTCCGCCGCGTACTCGAAGACCCCATTCAACGTTACCTCTTAGCTGATGAAGTTGGACTGGGAAAGACGATCGAAGCAGGTGCTATTCTTCGCCAGTATCTCCTCGATGAACCGCAGGGACGTGCAGTGGTGCTTGTACCGCAATACCTGCGGGAACAGTGGCTTCAAGAATTAGAACATAAATTCTATGTCTCTGACTTGGACAATAGTGTCCAGGTACTTGCAGTAGAGGATGTCGATCGAGTCAGCCCTCATGCCGATTTGGGCTTCCTGATTTTAGATGAAGCACATCATATTGCAGCAATGGCGACCTCTTCAGATTCGATAAAGCGCAGGCGTTTCGAGACTTGCAAACACCTCGCTCATAAAAGCGATCGCCTACTTCTATTATCTGCAACTCCAGTTCTCAATCACGAGCAAGATTTCCTGGCGATGCTGCACCTACTCGATCCGATCACCTATCAACTTGATGATTTAGAAGGTTTTCGTGCGAGGGTGAAAAACCGCCAACAAATTGGTCGAGTTTTACTCTCATTTAAAGAGAAAGCAAATCCGTTTGTGCTTAAAACTAACCTCAACCAACTGCGAAACCTTTTTGCTGAAGATAAATATCTGCTAAATCTCGTAGACGAATTACAAAATTGTTTGCTTTCTAAAGAAACACTCCCGGCCGATCGAGATGGAATTGTGCGATCGATTCGCACCCACATCAGCGACACCTATCGGTTACACCGTAGAATGCTCCGCAACCGTCGCGCTGCGGTGGAAGATGTAATTTTTGCCCGAAATGTGACACCAAAAGTAGAGTATGACTTAGATGAGCGATCGCCCGAAATTCACGAACTAATTGATGAATGGCGCACAGTCGCTCCTAACCAACAACAATATCAGCAAATTTTTCTCCTTTTATTCCGTGCTAGCGGGACTTGGTTAGGGATTTTAGCGCAAGTGCTCGAAACCCGTTTAAGCGGCATCTCCCATTCTGCCTTGATTCAAGAATTTGGTGCTGATAATATCCGCATTCTGACAGAAACCCCTAAATTTTATGGGGAAGACCAGATTTTGCAATCTTTACTAAGGATTATTCAGCAACCTTCAGAAGAAGGATCTCGCCTCGACTTACTCAAAATAGTCATACTTTATCATCTTTCAGAAACTTTTAAACTTCAATCTTATCGCAGCAACCTTCATAAATTGCTCGAACAGGTGCAACAGCAAATTCGCCGACCGGTATCGGGAAATCCCCTACCTAAAATTGTCATTTTCACCAGTTTTGCCCAAACAGGCGCTGAAATTTTCCGGTGCTTATCAGATACCTTTGGTCAGGCATCTGTAGCTAGCCATCAATTAGGACTGTCTCGTTCTCATGTTGAGAAAAGCCTCAACCAGTTCAAAACTGACCGAAATTGTTTTATCCTTGTTTGCGATTCCTCTGCAGAAGAAGGTCGGAACTTTCAATTTGTTGATTGGATGATTCATTTCGATCTTCCCTGGTCGCCAAATAGTTTAGAACAAAGGATTGGTAGGATCGATCGCATTGGTCGCCCTTTAAATGTTCAATTTACAGTATTCGCCGGCTCAGACTTAGAGGATAGCCCTCACGATGCTTGGTATCAATTATTAAAAGACGGTTTCGGCATCTTGCATCAATCAATTGCCAGTATCCAGTTTTATGTAGATGAAAAATTACCAGGACTGCTAACCACTATGTTTCAATCTGGTGCTAGTGGACTATTAGAAATGATAGGGACTATCCAACAAGAAATTGCTGAAGAACAGGTAAAAATTAGCGAACAAAACGCTTTAGATGAAATAGATGCCCAGGATGAAAACGCTACCCAATATTTTCAAACTTTAGATGATTATGATGCTCGCCATCAGGAAATTAAACGAGCAACAGAAGACTGGATATGTCAAGCACTGCACTTCAAACAAATTGACGATCCGAATTTAGAAAAAGTAGGGCGTTATCAACCTACTAAGCGCACTCTAATTCCCATCCACGATCTGCAAACTCGCTTTGCTGCTTATGCACAACCCTCTGGTACTTATAACCGGAGAATATCAACTCAATATCCTGGTGTCAACCTCTACCGTATTGGGGAAGGATTTGTAGAAGCACTAGCATCTTATATTCATTGGGATGACAGGGGTCAAGCATTTGCAATGTGGCGATGCGATGAATCTTGGGATGCTGGGGAAGGGATGGAATGGTTCGGTTTTCGCTTTAATTATGTAGTCGAAGCCAATTTAGAGATAGCCCAAAAAGTTTTAACAGATTTTGGGATAGATAATAACAAATATAAAGCTCTAAAGCGACGTACAGATGCGCTACTTCCCCCAATTATAGAGACAATTTTCATGGATGCTCGCTCTGAACCAATAAGCATTGTTGAAGATGAAGCACTTGTGAAGATCCTGCAACGTCCCTATAAAGGTAAAAGCAGTCATCCATGCCGAGATTACAACTTGGCGAAAAGTCGATTGCCGATTCTGAATGAGTTTATTGATGCTAGTAATTGGCAAGAATTATGTCATCAGGCACGTCGGACTTCTGAAACATTGTTGGGCGATCGCACTTCTTTCATCGAACTCTGTGAACAACAGGCCCAAATTGCCGAACAGAAACTAGGAAAAAGGCTTGCTCAACTGCGCCTGCGTCTTAACCGCTTAGCTCAAAGCCAACAAACTTCGCATTCATTATTAGCGCAAGAAGTCAACACAGAAACTGCTTTAAGTCAAGCTATTTTAGAAGGAATTCGCCATCCCCGAATCAAGCTTGATTCTGTAGGATTCATCATTGTTTCTGGGCGAGTTCCCGTTCAATTTTTGGAAGAGGGGGATGAGTGATGGCTGATTCATTCCAAGAGTTCAGAGACATTCTACAAACAGGTAATCTACCTGCTGATACAAGTCAGTTTTCAGAAGCTTGTCAAAGGCGCTTGCTTGATGCTTTGGCTGCTGCGGGAACTCCTGACGCGCCGGGAAAAGGGGATATTGCTGCTTTAGTTCGTCACGTATTGCGGCGAGAAGATGAGCTACAGGGCGGAATGCCCCAAATTATAGAAGTACGTCGGACTTCTTCGTTCCCGAATCGCGAAATTTGGCGGCAAAGCGGTATCAATATTTTGCGTGAAGATTCGGATTACTATTTAATTAGCGCTGAGCCTTGGCAACCAAATTGGCTGGATTTTTCCGAACAATATCATCCAGACAAACCCGTATTTAAAGAGGAAGCTCGCCGTAACTACGAGCCTGTAGCGGGAGATCCGTTTCTGGAATTGGTGGATTTGAAGAAATATCGGAGTGTAGGGCAGCGTGAAGCAATTCGTGCTGTTTTGACTGCTCCTGAGTGTGCGACACTTGTGATTAATCTGCCTACGGGTTCGGGAAAAAGTCTCTGCGCTCAATTGCCAGCGCTTTTGCGATCGCAAATTGGTGGTGTCAGTGTCATTGTTGTGCCGACTACAGCACTAGCGATCGACCAAGAACGAGCTTTGAAACCTTTTGTTAACCATGCGACTGCTTATTATGGCGATGAGTCTGAGGCAGGACAACAGAGACGGAAGGAAATTCGCGATCGCATTCGCAACGGCACCCAGCGCATCGTTTTCACCTCACCCGAAAGCTTGATGAGTTCCCTTGCACCCTCTCTTTATGAAGCCGCAATGTCAAAAAAGTTGAGGTATTTCGTAATAGATGAAGCTCATATCGTCGAGCAGTGGGGCGATGAATTTCGCCCAGAATTCCAAGAACTTCCCGGCTTGCGAAGAGACTTGTTGCGTTTAACTTCTTTTACGACTTTATTGCTGACTGCAACCTTAACCGAATCCTGTTTGGATACCCTGGAAACTTTATTCGGCAAACCCGGCCCGTTTCAAGTGATATCTGCCGTGCAGTTGCGACCAGAACCCTCTTACTGGTTTGCTTTGTGTGAAAGTGAAGAAATCAGAAAAGAGCGACTAATTGAAGCTGTTTATCATCTCCCTCGCCCTCTGATTGTTTACGCCACAAAACGGCAAGATGTGAGGCGATGGGAACAGGATTTGTTGCGTGCTGGATTCAAGCGGTGTGCCATTATGACCGGAGATTCTAGTGCAGCAGAACGCTCTCAATTGATTCAAGACTTGCGCGAGAGACGAGTTGATATAGTCGTTGCTACTTCGGCTTTCGGATTGGGCGTAGATCAGTCCGATGTTCGGGCAGTAATTCATGCCTGCATCCCAGAAACTATCGATCGTTTCTATCAAGAAGTCGGTCGAGGAGGTCGAGATGGCAAGGCAGCCATCTCGCTCACATTGCATACCACGGAAGACATAAAAATTGCCAAGTATCTTAATGAAAACTCTGCAATTACGATCGAACGGGGTTTGCAGCGGTGGCAAAGTATGTTTTTAAGCAAAGAAACTATTTCCGATGGTCGGTTTCGCGTTCGTGTCAATACTCCTCCATCTTTCCAACTAGCAGATATTGACATGAACAGCAAAAAGAATCAGGAGTGGAACATCTGTACTTTAACGCTGATGAGTCAGGCTGGTTTAATCGAAATGGATGCCGAACGACCGCCGCTAAGAAAAAATTTTGAATCGAAAGACGCTTATCAAAAAGCGCGGAAACTGCACCGAGAATCCCGATTTATTCGTATTTTAGATGAATCGCATCTGAAAGCCCAAACCTGGGGAAATAAAGTAGAACCAATTCGCCAACACCGCCAAAACTGGAGCTATAAAAATTTGGAATTGATGCGCGAGGCTTTACGACCAAAACGCTGTATTTCGGAAATATTAGCTGAAGCTTACACAATACGCGATCGTGCAATACCAGAACCGAGAAAAATGGTTAGGATTTCTCCTGCTTGTGGTGGATGTCCTGTGTGCAGAAAAAAGGGGGAATCACGATTTTCGGGAATTATGCCCGCCCCATCACCTGTATGGCAAAAGCCTAATTTTTGGGTAGGTGAAGAACTAGAACGATTGCTAGCCGGAGATAAATTAATGCTGATTTTCTATGAATCTATGGAGGAGAAAAATTGGAAAGTCAAAACCCCTAAATTTTTTCAATGGTTGAGGAATCAGGGAATTAGGAATTTAGTTGTTACTCACGAATTTCATAGTACATTTATTAAAGAACCAAATCTAATCTCAGATCCTTTTCTCTTTGTGTTTGAAAAATACCAACCCATTCTGATGCCGCGCATTCCTACCCTCATCTTTCATCCGCCCGGAAAGAGGCTCCCTGACAACTATCTGTCACCAAACAGAAATTCTGAGGCGCCGCTGATTATCGTGCTTCCCTTAGATACACGAGATCCCAGTCGTAGTGACCGCAAGCTGATCGATATTTTTTCAGGTAAATACTTTATGTTTAACCACTTTTGCACGGAGGTTAATTTATGAGCGTATTAAAAACTGCTTTGGCTACTCCTAGCCGAATGCGAGGCATATTTAGATATTTGCTTCAAGTCCCCAAGCAGCGTGAAAACAGGGAAAAACTCACTCGCCTGCTTTCTCCAGAGAAATTATCAGAAGGGAGAAACAAAAGTGCGGAACATCCGATGTTTGATGCTGCACTGCGAGAAAGTATCAAGTGCGACTTATTAATCGAAGAAAACGAGGAGATTGCTATAAATGGTCATCTTCCCGAAGCATCCAGACATCCTCAAACTGGCGATCAGTTCTTACCGAATACGCTGGTAGAGCTATTTTTCGCTTCTGATAATGAAGATGAAGAAGATTTAGGTCGCTTAATAGCATGGTATTTAGCCCAAGATATTTATGATGCTCCCGGTACGTGGGAAGAAGTAGAACAGCGTGTCGCAGAACAGAGAGTTGCTGAGTCTTTAGATTTGAAAATATCCAGCAATACTCTGTTCGGTCAAGTCGCGGACTGGATGTGTTATTTAGGGTTTGCTTGGGGCCATGCTTTAGGAGGGAACAAAATAATAGTTCCTGAGCCAACTGCTTATCTCAGACGAAATTTAAAAGAGTTATTTCAAGGAGAAGTACAAGCTAAAGTTTCGCTCGCAGAGTTTGTCGATCGTTTAGCTAAAAAATGCCCGGTGTTTGAAAGTGGCAAATTTCGAGAACAGGTTGAGGAAAAAATCGGTTTTCGCTTACCCAATCATTTATCCACTAGCACGGCTTTTGCTTTATTGCGCCTTGAGGATGATGGTTACATCCAGCTTAAAAAAGAGTCGGATGCCGATTTATTCATCTTTCCAAGTGCCGACAATGAAGCAGGATTTTCTCATATTATTTTGAGGGGAGTAGAACTATGACTTTTACAAAATTTGTTTGCTGGGATGTGGAGCGCGTTCGCCGTGTGATGGGTGTGGAAGCTACCCAAACTGCAGATAGTATATTTCTGGCAACTCACCATCCGATCGCAATGTACCGCCAGGAACTTATCGAAGTACCGTCGCGATTTCCCTACAGTGAGGAACAATTTCTCAAAGATTTTCTTGCCGAACAAGATTTCGCTTTCGTACCAGTTTTAGGAAGTTCGGGCACGGGAAAATCTCACCTGATTCGCTGGCTGGCCGCCAATATTGAATCGACCGACAAGCGCCGAGTTTTGCTCATTCCCAAAATTGGAACGAATCTCAAAGATATTATCAGTTTAATATTAGAAGGGATGGCAGGAGCAACTTTTGATGAATACCGGCAGCGTTTAAATCGAGCCACTAGCAGCTTGACAGAAGCACAAGCGCGGGAACAACTTCTGAATCAGCTTGCTGCTGCGGTTGGCCCAAATGGTCGGGGCGATCGCACTCAACTTTCTGATGAACAATATTACCTGGTTGATGTAATTGACTCTTTTTTATACGATCCATTTTTCCGAGAACACTGGCTAAAAGATGGAGGTATTATTCATAAATTAGTTGTCCACATTCTCGGACATCGAGATACGGTTGAAATTGTTGAAGAACGGCGGCAATTTTCGCTTGAGGACTTGCCTCTAAATGTTTTAAACTTGCAAAAAGCTGGGGAGCGATCGCGGGAATTTTATAGCTTGTTAATCGGCGATGAGGATATCCAAAAGGCAACTGTAGATTGGTTGAACCGACATTTAGATGAAGCGATCGCTCAAGTTTTGAGCCTCGGACGGGAAGATTTGCAAAGATTAATGCGAGAGGTTCGCGAAGCTTTAGCCGAAGAAGGAGTAGAATTAGTTTTACTGATTGAAGATTTTGCCAAATTTCAAGGAATTGACCGCGAAGTTTTAGAAGCAGTTTTAGCGAGGCCGCAACAAGCCGGAGGCAAATCTTTGTGCGCGATCCGAACGGCGCTAGCTTGTACTACGGGCTATTTTGACGGTTTGAGGTTAGATACTGTAAAACAACGGATTACTTTTAGCGTTAATCTCGATGTCGGTACAGTTGGAAAACAACAATCTTTAGTGAATTATGCAGATATCAAACAATTTGTGGCTCGATACCTCAACGCGGTGCGTTTGGAGGATAAAATAATTCAAGATTGGGCTAAGTCTCGCAATTATGAAGATTCAGATAAAACAGCACTAAGTAGTGCTTGCAATGAATGCGAACACAAACTAGCTTGTCATGCAGGTTTTGGAGAAGCGGACGGTTTTGGTTTGTATCCCTTCACGCCTGAAGCCTTAGAGCAGATGCTTGCCAGGGTAAACCCCGAAACTTTTAAACCTCGATTTTTGATTAGAGATGTTCTCAAGTGGACTCTAGAAAATTCTATTTCTGATATTAAGCATGGAGACTTTCCTGCTAATTCTCTGCGAGAACACTTTGGCAAGATGCGGCTGAGTGCAATGGTTCAGGCCGATATTAAAGCCAAAGATTCACAAAATTACGATCGCCGCCAAACTCTCCTCGATTTGTGGACGGATAGTAACGAGCTTTGTGATTTTCGCCCAGAAATTCACTCCGCATTTGATATTCCTGCACTTGGCGTGAAGGTGCAGCAGACCAAAGTTCGACCCTCAGCTTCGCAGGCTAAAGACTCTAGGACTTCGGTTAGTAATTATCGAGTTGAGCCACAATCTCAAACTAAAAAAATTCCCGATAAGTTGGCGAATCAACTGCAAATTCTCGATCGCTGGAATAACCGAGAAATTCTCCCGCAGGATATCGGTGGAGAACTGCGCCCGTTGATTTACTCAGCTATTGTTGAGCGGATAGAATGGGATACAGAAATGCTACTTCAGGGGAGTTTTGCTGCTAGCGATAGTAAATACTTTAAGCGCCGAAACTTAATTTTTTACAGCCCAAAAGTTACGAGGGAGACGATTTCTGGAGTTAAACTATCTCTTCCTCTTACTCCTGACGATCCTGATGAGTTTCGAGAAAGCGCGATCGCCTTCCAAGGCATTTTACAATACAACCATTACAAGCATTGGAAGTTCCCCAAGGGATCTAGCTACTTTCGCGCTTATGCCACACAACTGGAAAAATGGAGTCAATATGTTTTAGAGCAAATTCGCCTGTATCCCCGCGAGTCTGGGGAACCCTGGAACCCTGTCCCTGCGGCTGTTGAGCTACTGGCGATCGCAGCAACAATGGCCGGACATCCTACAAATTCGATGGAAGATTTGATTAATAGTTTGTTTCTCGATTTAGAAGCAAAAGATTTAGAAAATCGTTCAGCTAACTGGAAAAAGCTATTTAATAGCTTACAAAACCACCGCCAGGCTTTACTAGAAATTGTTAAAAGTCGCACGGCTTGCACAAAAGGAAGTTCTAAACAATTTCAGATTATTGATGTTGTACAAATCCTCGACCCATTGAAACAGGTTAGCAAATCTTGGCAACCTCAATGTGAAATTCCGGCTGATGTTCGAGAGAAGTTTCCCGAAATCGATAAAGCGCGTCAAGCTGCGGATGAACTGCTAGAAAAAGCGATTCAGGAAGAGTGCGATCGCCAACTTGCTGTTTACAATTCTCTAGTAGCTGAATTAGGGGAAGACATCAAGAAAAAAGATGTTACCGATTTAGTAAAGCGGGCGATCGATAGCTCGCAAGAAGCTGGTGTACTTGGAGGCAGAAAGAGTGTCTATGAGCTAAAATCAGTATTGGAACAGTTTAAACGAGTTGGGATTTCTAGCTATTTAGAAACAATGAAGCGCGTGCAAGCTGAGAAAGATAATCCCGATAGTAAACCGAGCAAGCTGCTTAAGTATCTCAGCGAAAATCATCAAAAAGCAATGACAGAGGCTTCCGAATTTGTCGGCAGCACTAACAATTTTCTTGATGCTTCTCTAACCGAGGTGAATAACCGCATTGAAGATTTAGAAGTGTCTGGTGGTGCAACAGTAGAATCTTGCCATAGGGCTATTGAAGATGGATTGGCTAAACTGCGAAATCTAATTACTGAAATTAAAGGAGAGATCGTATGATTTTACAAAAATCCACTCAACTGATTGAGTTATCTCAATATAAAAGTAATCTTCAGAAAGATGCAAAAAATTTGCAAGGTTTTCAATCTAGACAACAACAGATTGAGCAAGCTGTCGCTGAAACTATACCTCTTGTTCAATCTTTGAGAGCTTTTCGCCAAAAAGGAATTACCAATTTTCATTTAACTCAAAAGGCTGAGATTTTGCTCACATTTATTGCTAATGTTGAGGCAGAATTTAAAAAAAATTCTGAATGGATTATACCCAATGAAAATTTTAACAACAAAAAGAATTTCACTTCTAGGATAGAGCAATTACAAAATTCTCTGAGAGAGCAATTGAGTCAAGCTTGGTGGCTGTACCGAATTCAAAAGATGCCGATCACGAATAATGAAATCCTGAATGTGCTGGATAAAGTTTCGGCCTTTAAGCCAACTATCCAACGAATTAGAAATTTAGATGGGCAAATTCGGGAGTCTAACTCAATTCCCCAAAGCAGTGAGGATTTTGATAAAGTCGATCGGCTAATTGAGGAATTAAAGCAGTGCTGGGATGGCTTAAATGCTGATGAGGTTCCTGAAGCAGTGCTTCGTTTTCTGAGAGTGGCTGCTAATGAGGGTGCTAGCCTGGGACTTTTAACGCCAGAGGTAAAAGATTGGTTGACTAAACATGGTCTTATTGATTCTTTACGAATTCACTTGACAAAATAAATGGTTTGCGATTGTCCAAGAAACCACTGACGCACCCTCCTGCATTTTCTAGCGTACAGACAAAGTGCGATCGTCTTTGATCTGGTAAAATGCGTCAGCAGCAAATTGTTTGAGTTTAGTCACTCTCTTGACTGACGCCCCCTACTGCATTTTCTAACGTACAGACAAAATAAAAATTAAAAAGATTAGATTCTAGCGAACGGCCAGGGCGATATTGTGCGTGTAAATCGGCAGTCGAAAAGTTTTCAATAAGTTTGAGATTGAGTTCGTCAGCCAAAGTTGCAATCTTTTCAAACCCAGTAATCCACGGTGCATACATACTTTCGTATTTATCTATGTAATCATTGATATCTTGGTAGCCCGTCGTTCTCAAAATCACCTTTTCCGACATATAATCAAAGGACAATCGGAAATTAGGAACATTGTCGCGAATTTGTTCTAACACAAATATTACATCTTTTTTGTCAAGCAAGGTTGTGTTGCCTTCCCACAAAAAATATGTCGGTAGAGCGAAATCAAATTCACTCTGTTTGAGCAAGGAAATTAAACCGTCTTTTACGTAATCGCCGGGAATATAGCGAACATTAGCAGTAACTTTGTTAGCTTTGAGAGTTTCTTCTTTTAATTGAAGAGTCGCGCTGTCGTCTATTTCAAAATAAATCACTCCTTCTCCATTAATTCTAGCAGCGCGAGTATCCAAACCCGAACCTAAAATAACTACTTGCTTGCAACCTCCTAAAATTTGGTTTGACAAAACATCATCAAAATATTTAGTCCGCAACTTAACCATTTCTTTAGCGGCGGGAGAGTTGTGAGCTATTTGGTTAGCTATTTTTTTTGTTTCCTCATTCAACCAGATTTTTACTACATTATCAGTGTAGAGAGGAATTGCCTCTTCGTTCTCTTCTGCTCTAAATTCCGCAACGATAAAAGCAGTACCAGTTACATTTTTCATGGCTAATCTTTCACCCTTACTAAGTAGTTGGTTACAAGTAAACATTAGATGAGGACGGGGTTTTTACACCCCTAAACTCCCTTGCATCCTAGATTCTTAGCTAAACCCGCCTACAAAATACTATGGTTTTTGCCCTTACCTATTTACTTACTTCTCGCATCTGCTAAAGACTCATTGCTCGCTTCAGCATCAGAATGCAGTTCAGCTTGGTGTATCTTATCAGGAATCAGCCCCTCCGGCCGCACGATCATCATGACAACCAGAGTTAGACCGAATAGAAATAAGCGCATTTGAATCGGGTCTAAACTGGTTGCCAGAAAGTCTCGCAACTGGGGAATTGCAATCCTGGGGAGTACAAAAGTATTCAGAAAACCCTTGAGGACTTGCGCTAATTGTGGCAGATAAAGTCGATCGGCAGACATGATAATGATAGCCCCCAAAATCACCCCGGTCATGTTGCCCAAACCGCCTAAAATCACCATACAGAGGATGATTACCGACACCGAGAAATCGAAAACGCTGGGAAAAATCGCGCTGATATAGGCGGCGTAAAACGCGCCTGCAAAGCCCGAAAACGTCGCTCCCATCGCAAAAGCCGAAAGTTTGGTTTTGACTAGGTTAATTCCCATCGCACTCGCGGCTAATTCATCTTCGCGCATGGCATTCCACGCCCTGCCCAAGCGGGAATCTCGCAGCCGCGAAATCATGAAGTAAGCAAAGACAACTAGCAGCAAAATTAGGTAGTACCAGGGAAAGTAGTTGCCGGTGCTGAAAGTGCCGATAATGGGGAGAGATGGACGCCCGATCGGGTTTATTCCCGCTTCGCCGCCGGTGAGGTTAAAAGGTCGATCGCACCCAACCAGACACAGCACCAACTCAGGTTTACCCAAAACAGCCGCAACAATCTTCGAGACTGGTTCGTCGATCCGAATCGCGGTTAAATTCCTAAAGACAACCGGGATAATTTCGCCAAAACCGAGGGTAACGATCGCCAAATAATCGCCCTTGAGTCGCAGTGTCGGAATACCGAGGATTACGCCCGCGATCGCAGCTACACCGGCGGCGATCGGCAACACCACCCAAAAGTTCCAAGCAATATTTAATTGCCCAGAAGATAGCAAAGCCGTCGTGTAAGCGCCGATCGCAAAAAACGCCGCATATCCCAAATCCAACAAACCCGCAAAACCCACAGTAATATTCAAACCCAGCGCCAACATAATAAAGATTTGAATCTGTACTACAGTAGCAATCCAGCCAGTCTGAGCCTGAATGTCGATAAACGGAAACAGAATTAGAATAAAAGCTAATGTCACCAGAGTTGCCAGCCGCTGGCGTTCTCCCTGCAAGCCCTGCAAAGCACCCATTAACGTAGCGGTCAAAATTGCGATCGTCAAACTGCAAATCCCGTACAGCAGCGTAGTCGGCAAAGCCACAGCAGATTGACCAGAAAAAGGTCTAATCAAAACCCCTTCTACCACACTCGCAATTAACAGCCAAACTCCCAACCCCATTCCCGCGAAACTGCCGATAGTCGCACCCATTTTTGGGCTGTAAATTTTCTGATTCTGACAGCTCATAAACCCTGCAGCCGTACCCATCAGCCAGCCGATCACGGTGCCGCTCCAACCGCCGAATAACAAAACCGTCAAAGAGGCGATCGCCCCTAAAATACCGCTCGATTTAATTGCTTGGATTATTTGATTTGTCATTAGTCATTAGTTATTAGTCATTAGTTATTAGTCACTGTCAACTGTCAACTCTCAACTGCTATATACTGGAACTGTTACCCCAACACACTTCAAACGGGCGATCGCTATATGGTACAAGCACCTCAAAAAACTATCACCCTGGACGAGTTTTTGCAACTCCCAGAAACCAAACCCGCTAGCGAATACATCAAAGGTGCGATCGTACAAAAACCTATGCCGCAAGGAAAACATAGTACAATTCAGGGAGAACTCATCACGAGGGTTAATGCAGCGGGCAAACCTCAGCGGATTGCTTGGGCATTTCCAGAACTTCGCTGCACGTTTGGCGGACGTTCTATTGTTCCCGATGTCGCGATTTTTGTTTGGAATCGCATTCCCCTAGACGCTGACCGCGAAATTGCCAATACGTTTAATGCTCACCCAGACTGGACAATAGAAATTTTGTCCCCAGCCCAAAGCCAAACCAAAGTCACAAACAATATTTTGCACTGTTTGAATGCTGGTTGTCAGATGGGTTGGTTGCTCGATCCCGATGAAAAAAACATTTTAGCCTATCCCGCAAGGCAGCAGCCTATTTCCTTGCAAGAACCAACAGATATACTTCCGATGCCCAATTTTATGCCGGAAATGCAGTTGACTTTAGGTGAAGTTTTTGGCTGGTTGAAACCAGGGAATATTTAAAATGATCGAGGTGGATATTTTAGGCGATCGCAAATCCAGTATGTTTGCGGACTTCCGGCGAATGAAACGCCAAGACAATGCAATTTTCCGGGACGCCACCCTCCAGTAATTCATCAGTAATGCCGTCTTCAATACCGTCATAATGAATCCAGAGTTTTCCTTCGCGAATCTCGACGTGAATGAGGCAATAGTGAACTCGCCTTTGACCCTCCCAACCTTCATTCATCAATAAAAAATCCTTGCGGTCTTGGCTGACAATGACTTTGCTATTAAGATCGGCGTATCTGTAGGGTAGGCTGGCATAGTACGACAGAATTTTATAAATTAAGTCGCGGTATTTGTCTAGTTTATCCATCTGGTAATAACCTCCTGAATAGTATCGACAACGACAATTTTGATTACTCCGTCTCCAAGTACAACTTGTACGATATCTTCATTAAAGAAGCTGGTATAAATCTCTTCAGTAATTGCTAGATAGAGGGTACGATCTGGTTCTTTTTTCGATAGTATTTTTAAATACAAAAAGTATTGCCCGATCGTATTTTCCCAATCTTTTACTAGAGATTTGCCGACAAAACTTTTGATTTAAACTGCAATTCTTTGTCCATCGCGTTCGGCTGCTAGCAGTTGTTTAGCTCCCAAATCCACAAACACACTGCGCGAACCAAATTACAGAGTCAGAGGATCGTCTGTAATTATCCACCCATCCTTTTCTAAAGCAGTCCTTACTTGATAATGATAAATGTCTTTTGCCATTTTTTCAACCCAGCACCTTTAAACCTTCTCCTGAACATTCTCGCCCAACAAACCCCCAGGTCGAAAAGCCAAAATCACCACCAAAACCCCAAACACCCAAGCATTAGTCCAGCGGCTCGACAAATACTGATCGCTCAAAGACGAAAGCAACCCAATCAAAACCCCTCCTAACATCGCCCCGACAATATTGCCAATCCCCCCCAAAACCGCCGCCGTAAAAGCCCTCAAACCCGCCGTAAACCCCATCGTAAAAACAATAGTATTGTTGTACAGACCAACCAAAATTCCTGCCGAACCCGCCAAAGCTCCCCCAATCAAAAAAGTCAGAGCAATAATCTGATCCACATTAATTCCCATAATTTTAGCAGCATCGCGGCTTTGAGCAGTTGCCCGCATCGCCTTTCCCAGACGAGTGTACTGCACAAAAACATGAAGCAAAACCATCAATACCACCGCCACCACCAACACAATTAAATCTTTTGTAGTAAATACAATACTCGTTTGAATTCCCAAAAACTTTAGAATATCAACTCGCGGCAACAAATCGGGAAAGCTTTTCGGAGCCGCCGAATTAGAACCCATCACTGGAATAAAAGCTTTCAATCCTCCCCAAAACAGACCCATATTTTGGAAAATAAAAGAAACTCCAATTGCTGAAATTAAAGGAGCCAAACGGGGAGCATTTCGCAACGGTCGATAAGCATACTTTTCGACAACAATATTCAGTCCAGCACAAAACACCGAACATACAATTAAAGCGACTAACATCACTGGTATAGCAATACCTAAAGGTGCGCCATCTTGAATCCCAAAAGCCCCGAACACGGTTAGGGAAGCAAAAGCACCCAACATATACAAATCGCCGTGAGCAAAATTGATTAACTCAATAATGCCATAAACCATAGTGTAACCCAAGGCAATAATTGCAATCAGCGCCCCGTTCACCAGACCCACTAATAATTGTTGGATAAAAACTTCAGGATTGCTGACTATTTCTCCCAGGATTTTTGGCAAATCAAATCCTGCGATCGGGCCTAATAGCAAAACTATATAAACTACACCTATATATAAGAGAATACTTTTCCAGTTCTTCATGTTTTTGAGTAATTGGGAATTGGGCATTGGGCATTAGGAACATTCATTCTACTCGTTTCTAGGCAGATATTAGAAACGCGGATTCGGAGGCTCTACCTCCAATTTTTCGGATCGGAAAGCCCAGCAGACCAAGAGTTATATTGGTTCCTAAGCAGAGCCTAGGAACCAGTTAAAATCACTACTGACAACAGTCAACTGACAACTGACAACTGACTAATTATTCCGTCTTGAGCGCATTCACGAACTCCCACTTGCCACCTTTAACAACATTTCCTGACATTGTAGTCAAGCTCGTGTCGCCGTTGGTGTCAAAACTCCAAGTGCCGAGTACCCCGTTAAAATCTTTAGTTGCCAAGACAGCTTCGCGGATAGCAGCACGGTCATTTTTGCAAACTTTATTAATTGCGCCGAT
Organism: Microcoleus sp. w1-18aA5; assembly: GCF_036701705.1. NCBI lineage: Bacteria > Bacillati > Cyanobacteriota > Cyanophyceae > Oscillatoriales > Microcoleaceae > Microcoleus > Microcoleus sp. w1-18aA5. The sequence continues at coordinate 55,677 of NZ_JAUPTE010000023.1, forward strand.
CGCAACTTTAGCAGCTTCATAGGCGTAAGCTGCATAAGCTTCCGGTTCAGCATTATATTTTGCCTTGTAACTTGTGTACCACTTCGCACCCGCACCAGTCAATTCTTGAGGAGGCAAGCCACCAAAAGTAGCGTAAACTCCTTCGGCATCTTTGCCTGCCGCGTCAATTAAAGCTTGCTCTTTAATGCCGTCGGGCCCCATGAACTTAACCGCATCAGGCGTCATTCCGACATTTCTCATGTCTTTAATTATTTGTCCCGCATTGCTTTGAGTAGTGCCTCCAAGGTAAATCATGTCGGGATTTAAAGCTTTGATTTTATTCATTAACGCCTTATAGTCGCTAGCTTTAATATCAATTCCCTCTCTTCCGAGGACTTGAATTCCCAACTTTTTAGAAGTTGCTTCAAAAACGTCAGCGATGCCTTTGCCGTAGAGTTCTTGGTCGTCTAGAATGTAGACTTTTTGCACGCCTAAAGATTTCGCCCAGTTGCCAGCTACAGCACCTTGAAGGTCGTCAGCGGGGACAACGCGGGTGAAATTACGAGTGCCAGCGGGATAATAAACGTTGGGTTCTTTGGCTTCGCCTTTTCCTGGTTTAGTCAGTCCCGGATAAGTGTTGGCCGGACTGATCATGACGATGTTAGCTTGGTTGAGCACGGGAATGGAAAGTTTGGCTGCACCGGAGTTATAGTGACCGATGACGGCAACTACCGAACCGTCAGCCACGGCTTTGTTGGAGTTGGACGTTACTTGGGCAGGGTCCCATTTGCCGGCGGCGGCGGTGGCGTCATCGTAAACTTCGTATTGGATTTGGATTTTGCCGTCGCAAGCTTTCGAGTTGGTTTCGGCGAGGGCTTGTTGGATACCGTTGACCATTGTTTGAGCTTGACCCAAGGCGCTGCCTGTCATCGGCAGCATGGAGACAATTTTGACAGTATTTGGGTCTCCGGGGTTGCTGACTGCGACGGGAGTGGCTGCGGGACTGGTTCCGGGACTGCCTCCGGGAGTTGTGGCGGTGGGTGCTTGAGGATTTTGACAGCTAGCGCACACAGAGGCTATTCCGGCGGCGAGCAGTAATTTCCGCAATCCTCCGACGCCGAGATTCTTTGTTGGGTTGGTTTTTGTGGATGTGGGACTTTTGCCCCCTGATTTTTCTGAAAAGTTCATAGGTTGGTTGGTTTGTTGCGGGCGTTTTTGCATATTTTTCACTCTAGTCAGTATGTAGTCAAGAGTTAGCACAAGTTTAAAAAATTTGTGTCAACTCTCAAAGATACACTGCTGCCGCCAGAAGGTCGGGACTTGGGCCATATGTGATATCAATGTCGGCGATATCCAAAGTTTAGACTTGAAAAAAGTCTTATTCGCCTGGTTCTGCGTGGTATTGTGCGATCGCAGTTTGGATTTCCTCGGCCGAGACGTTTGCTTGTTCTGATTTCGAGTAAATCAGGTGTAAAACAACCTGGTCGGTGATTCAACTTGATAAATCAAACGATAGCCACCGCTCTTACCAACTTGGGCATCACTGTTTTTAGCCCGGACTTTGTAAACGGTGTATGGGATGCCTGTAATCTGGTCTCCGATGAAGTTTCCTTGGATAATCTGATCGAGGACGGGCTTAACATCGGTTTGAATTTGGCGCTACTTTTTAGCGAGTCCTTTGAGGCGACGTTTGAAGAGTGCCGTGAATTTGAGTTGGACTGGCATATCAGACATTGATGCCGTCCCAGAGCTCATCGATGGGGAAGGTTTGTCCCGCTTTGGCTTGGTGGAGGGAGGCTTTCAGGTCAGCGAGGATTTTGTCGTTGGAGTCGGTGTCTGAGTCAAAATCCCAGTCGAAGTCTGGGGCGAGTGCGGTCTGTGTCCGACTGGTCAAAAATTCCAGGAATGTCAGGGTTTGCTCTAAAAGCGATTCAGGAGTCCGTTCGATCGCTTCTAGAAGGCGTTGTTTTATCGGCGACATAAGATGACCTCTCAATCTAGCTCCTCTCATCTTATCAGTAAGTCTAGTAAATTTTGTTTGCAGCGAAAACTTAAATGTGTCTGGGATGCTCAAGTGTGGTAAATTAGCGCCTGCTATAGCAATGCTTGGATTCTCTGAATTTTGTAGTCTGAGGTTGACTCGCCCATGATTGAGTTACAAGCGGATTTACAATATGTAGTGAGCGATCGCCTAAAAGTTTCTTTAGATGCGATCGCGCAATTTTGCCAGCGCTGGAACATTGTCGAGTTTGCCCTGTTCGGCTCGGTGCTGCGGGATGATTTTCGCCCTGATAGCGATGTGGATGTATTAGTTACTTACGAGCGCTCGCACCACCTCACGCTGTCTCATTTATTGGGTATACAGGAGGAGATAGAGCATTTATTTCATCGTTCTGTGGATTTGGTTGAAAAGAATCGGTTAGAAAATCCCTATCGGCGATCGAACATTTTGAAAACGCATCGAGTGATTTATGCCAGCGAACGATCGGGATAGTGCTTCACTTTGGGGCATGGAGCAAGCAATCCGTCGGATTCAACAGTTTACTACTGATGCTTCTTACGACACTTACCTGGAAAGTGTTTTTATGCAAAGTGCCGTAGAGCGGCAGTTGGGGATTTTGGGCGAAGCAGCTCGCAGAGTTTTGATCGAGTTTCAGCAGTTTCATCCCGAAATTGATTGGCGAAATGCGATTAACTTACGCAATATTTTAGTTCACCGTTATGACCAAGCGAGACCAGAAGTTATTTGGAATCTTGTTACAAGTGTTTTGCCTGGTTTACTGGTGCAATTAGAGGCATTACTGCCACCGTTACCTGATGATACTTGATATCATGCCCGGTCAAATTCCTCCGCTTAGCGCTTGAGGACGATCGATCCGGTTCGTAGTGAGGACTTTAGCCCAATGGCACTGAAAAAGTGAACCCCAAAAAATCTGTAAGGCAATATCTACATAATTGCCCGACCAACCAAAATATCTCTCTCCATTATGCCAAATCGTGCGTGCATTCTTAAACAACAATTTTTGCCGAGCGTTGCCTCACCTTGGGAGAAGCTGCTGCCAGATTCGTTAGTCCAAGAGCTTCTAGCGAATGAGAAAATCACCTACGACCAAAGCATCTACACACCGATAGTCACATTGTGGGCGATGATATCCCAGGTACTCGCTCCCGACAAAAGTTTGAGTGGGGCCGTGAAGCGGATGAGTACGTGGCTCAGTGCCGCCGGAGTCCAGCCTCCTTCTTCTGATACCGGGGCATACAGTAAAGCTCGTCAGCGACTACCAGATCAACTCGTTCAACAGTTAGTACCCATAGTCGCAGAGGAAGAGAGAAAAGCAAGTTCCCATAGAACAACAATGGTGTGGACGACGGGTGCGGGTACTAGATGGGACAACAGTGTTGATGAATCATACTGCTGCTAATCAAGCCGAGTATCCGCAACACAGCAATCAAAAAGCTGGGTGTGGATGAACCATCGCTAAAATAGTGGTACTCTTTTGATTGCTCACGCTTGGCTGTGGTATCCGCTGGCATAGCTAACGCAGGCGAGCAGTGAGATTGTGCTCAGCCTTTTAATTTATGCAAATTTAGTCCCCGACGATGTGATATTGCCATAGCAAGCTTATGATAATTATGTCGATTTATTTGTGGTGAAACAGCCAGGAGCAGATGCTGTTTTCCGTAAAAATCATTTCCGTAAAACTGACTTAAGGGCGGGGAAAAAAGTTGGGAATTGGCGCTCAAAAAGTCGTCGGGAATCAGCCCCAACATTGTCCCAACCCACATGACTTTGGAGGAACTCGAGGCATGGCCGTCTAGTTTCATCGTCCGGAAAGTATGGCGAATTAAGCGCCGTGGCTTTAGAGCTGAGCGTATCATTGTAGTGACAATATTGGTGGATACAAAACGGTACACTGTTAAAAAGTTGACTTGTTTATATGGGTTTCGTTGGTCGGCAGCAGTTAATTGACGCTATCTCAAAACCACGTTAAAAATGGAGATATTAACAGCTAAAACTCCGGTGATGGTGAGAAAAGAAATCTGGACATACTGATTAGCTTACACTTGATTACGTACCATTATGTGGCAGGCTGTATCTTTGTCAGAAAATACAGTTTTTCAACTCTCATTCCAATCAACCAGGCAGCAGTTGAATCTGTTATTGATGCTGTTGGCAACTACAGGAAAATGCCAACAGCGACAATGGCGTCAATTACTTTTGGAACAGGTGGCAACTAATTTACTTACGATTCGACCTGAGCGTTCTGAATCTAGTGTTTGGAAACCCAGGCAGAAACCGTATGCTCGAATGCAGGAACCTCGCTCTGTCTTGAAAGCTAAACGGAGGGAGTGATTAAGCCTTTTTCTGTGCCATTGGACTTTAGTCATGATAAAAATCTGAAGACCAAAGTCCTCACTACAAACCCCTTGATTAGAGGTAATTGACCTGAAAGGATATTATCTGTCTTTAGATAGATGTCAAAGAGTATAAAAATGTGAAAATTTTAATAAAAATAAAAATTTATCAGTCTTGAGGAAGACTCACTAAATGTATGGGAGATTGCAGCAATTTCTCGCAAACTATAACCAAAGATAGTTTGTTAATGAGTTAGCTTACACTTATTATTTAAACATAAGCCAAAGACCTTTTTGAAAAGATAACTCAGGAATAAATCATGACTAATCGCCAACCAATACCCCCCAAAAAAGAAGTTAGCAAATCAACACCGGCCGACGAACAAATCGAAGCCAATATGGAAGCCCCCCACTATGACAGGGGCATTACTCCTGCTGAGACAGCAGCGCGGCAAGAACGGGAAGGGGCTAACTTCATGCACACAACCACCGAAGGCAAGCAGAAAAGTGCAAAAACCGATGACCAAACCGATGACGAAAGCATTCACACTACAGATGGTTATACAGTAGACAAAGAAGGTCTGGTTAACAATTACGCGGTCGAACCGGAAATGTACATCAACGAACCGGGCGATTTGAGAGCAAAAGAAGAAGCCGAAGCTGCAGAACGCGCTCGAATTCTCGCAGAAATCAAAGATAAAAAAGGCGAAGAAGGAAAACTGACAATGGATGCAGACACCCGCGGCAAAGGGCCGGGCATTATCTAGATTGTCTAGTTGGTAGTTGCATTTGGGCGCGCGAGGTTGCAACGGCAAAGCACAGGGGCGGGTTTTTATAGTTTCGGCAATTATAGATGATCGATATTTCCGGTACGACCCGCCCCTATTTCGTTCTGCACATCTGTTTTTTGAGTTGAGAAGTTACATCGTACATCTCTCAATGACCGTATCAATCGGCAAGTTTTCAGACCCAGCTTAAAAACGCCTTAAAATTCCTTAAGGTTTAAGATTTTCCCTCAGCCAATTAAACTTAGCCTCAGCTAGCGCCAAATTTTCCAGGACGTTAGGATTGATATCCTCTCGTTCAAATTCTGGTTGATCTAATTCAATATTGCGACCGTATTCTATATGTCGGATCGTACCGCGCATTCTGTCTGCCAGACACAGTGAAATTCCATAATAAAACCGGGATGCAAAGCCCATATCGTTTTGAAGTTTGATGACTAACTGCCGCCTAGGAATTGCTAGCAAGTGAGTTTCTTCGATCGCCTTTACCGTTGCCAAAGGAGGGCGAGCATCAATGAAAGATACTTCTCCCACCAGTTCTCCGCTGGCTATTTTAGCGAGTTCTCTAGTCCGCTCAGCCTCGATTAAAACGCTCAAACTCCCATTCAAAACAATGTAGAGCGCATCTATCTGTCTCCCTTCATAGATCAAAATCCCGCCCGGATCTAGAACTTCCTTTTTACCTTTTTGGACGATCCAGTTGATATCGTCATTATTTAACTGGCTCAAAATAAAAAGTGCTTTTTTTCTGCTGCTGTCGGCCATAAGTTTTAGCTCTCGATCGCTGCTTGCTTATTTATATAAAATTTAGATGACGCGCGATCGCAACTTCTTCCGAAGCAGCCCTCGCTTAATACATTTTTTTTTATCCTGCCTAACTTCTTCGCAAAACCCATATCGGGCAGGCTTAGCCCATAGCAGATGAATCACGCTGAAACATAATCTCTCAATACTAGCATTTGTTAAACAATCTTTTTTAACTCGATCGACCTCCCCAACCTCCCGCGAAATTCCCGTCTCAAAAGCAATTGGGTTCACCCGCCCAGCTTTGGTGCGGGATGGGGCGCGGCAGACAATACTCCGCGCCCAGTCTTGCTCACTAAATCGATCGCAAATCAGGATAGCCGGCCAACATATCGTCAGCAGTCAGAGTGTCCCCATTCGCTTGAGGAGTCCACAGCACCTCAACCGCCAGCAACTGCTCGCTCGATACTCCCCCAATCTGACGCAAAGCTTGGCGCAAATCTTCAGAGTTTTTCACTACTGGCAATTGCAATTTACCTTGAGTACCGACAATCACCGTCACCACAATAAATTCCCCAGGATCTGAATTCAAATCAGAAGCAACCAGCGCCCCATTTTCCTGCAAACCTGGCAGGATATTGCTGCTCCCTGCTTGCCGGAGCTGATTGTTATAATTCGAGAGCGTTTCTTCAGTAAATTTGCTGCGTTCTGCCAAAGAAAATTGATTAAACTTAGCTTCGGCTGCTTCCAAGCGAGTTTGCACAGAGTCAGCGCCCGCGTAAGCCCAGTATTCAGGATGCCGCAGCAGCGCCAGGGTAGATTCTTGGAGCACTTGAGCACGACCTGCTGCAGTATCGGTATCCGCTTTTAGCGCTAGGGAGTCGAGTTCGGCTTGCAAACCGCGGGCCTCTGCTAGCAAACCGACTTGCAAGCGGGCGACAGATACAGTGGTAGTGGAGGCGCTGTTGCCTAGTTCGTCAGTTCCACCCCCGGCGCGGCGGAAGCTTTGGACGAGGAAATTAGCAATCGAGATAAAAATCAAAATCGAGAACAGGCCGCCAAACCCGCCCCCAAAGCCAAAAAACGGCAGCAAGAAGGGGAAACCGAAGCCGCCGCCAAATCCGCCGCCCGGGTAGTAACCCCCTCCCGACGGCGCGTAAGTGCGACTAGGAGACGAGTAACTGCGCGCCGGAGCACTAAAAGATCCGCCGCCGATGCGTCCTCCGCTGCGGGCAGCCAGAGCTCCGTCAGCGTTACCGAGGGCTAGCGTCAGTACCAGACCGATCGCAAATAGTGATTTCAAAAGCGGTTTCATCTTTGAAATTAGTTGCTTGTACATAAGACCGTTACTATTCGATACATTTATAATTTACAGTCTATCCTCGCGAATGGGCAGCCTGGTTATAGGTGTGAAGCCAGCGAGATATCCGTACCAACCGATCCAACCACAGTTAGGCCTGAGTCTGCAAACGAGAAAAGCTAGAAAGGACTGGCATTCCTGACTACGAACAATGGACATCGCGGGTTTTACAGAAGTTTACTTATGTAAAGGGCGATCGGCCAACAATAAGCTCTAGACTTTTAAAGAAACGCCGCGAGTCCTCAAAAACAGGGCTTTATCTACCGTAAAAAAAACATTATGTTTCCAACTCACCGCCCCCGCCGCCTCCGCAACCATCCCCAACTCCGCCGGATGGTACGCGAAAATATCTTGACAACCAGCGATTTAATTTACCCCCTATTTGCTGTACCGGGGGAAGCTTTTGCTAAAGAAGTCACATCGATGCCGGGAGTTTACCAGCTATCGGTAGACAAAATAGTAGAAGAAGCAAAAGAAGTCTACGACCTCGGCATTCCCGCGATTATTTTATTCGGCATTCCCGCAGATAAAGATACAGACGCAACAGGTGCTTGGCACGATTGTGGCATCGTCCAAAAAGCGACGGAAGCAGTTAAAAAAGCCGTACCAGATTTAATCGTCATGGTCGATACTTGTCTGTGCGAATATACCACTCACGGTCACTGTGGCTATTTGGAAGTCGGAGATTTAAGCGGCCGCGTATTGAACGATCCCACACTAGAATTGCTGAAGAAAACCGCTGTTGCTCAAGCTAAAGCCGGTGCAGATATTATCGCACCTTCGGGAATGATGGACGGTTTTGTCGGAGCAATTCGCGAAGGATTGGACTCCGCTGGATTTGAAGATATTCCCATCATGTCTTACGCGGCAAAATACGCCTCAGCTTATTATGGCCCATTCCGGGATGCAGCAGAGTCTGCTCCGCAATTTGGCGATCGACGCACCTATCAAATGGACCCCGGAAACGGCCGCGAAGCTCTGAAAGAAATTGCTCTCGACATTGCCGAAGGCGCAGATATGCTCATGGTTAAACCCGCTTTAGCTTACATGGACATCATCTGGCGCGTGAAGGAAGCAACTAACCTGCCAGTTGCTGCTTACAACGTTTCTGGGGAATATGCGATGGTGAAAGCCGCCGCCCTTAACGGTTGGATAGATGAAGAAAGAGTAGTGATGGAAACTTTGACAGGATTCAAGCGTGCTGGTTGTGATTTGATTTTGACTTATCACGCCAAAGACGCCGCCCGCTGGCTGCAAAACTGATTCACTCGATTTTAGATTAGAGATTTGACTCCACAGCACCATCTTCGGGTGTTCTTGTGGAGTCAACACCTCTCTCGATAGATGATTTTTGAACAATTAGGCAAGACACTAGCTATAGCTTACGCTTACCGATAAACGACGCCTCGAAACCAGGTTTTTACAGTTTCGGTGGGCTGTAACTGATATATTGCACCATTCTCAAGAACAGGTTTTTCGGCCTGTTCCACAAAGAGTGAATTTTCTTGTGGAACAGGCCGAAAAGCCTGTTCACAAAAAGCTTATTGAGAATGGTGCAACATTTCCGTTGTAACGAAGTATTGCTATAAAAAAACCAGGTTTCTCTGTAGACAAACTCCAAACCCTAAAAAATTAGTCATTCCCCATCTAAAATCTGAAATCTAAAATCTCAAATGGTATGAGTTATAAGTTGGGAATTTTGACTCAAAGACTTTTTTACAAAATTTACCCCAAAAAGTATTAATAATCACCGAAATTAGTTAAAAAATATGTATGAATAAAAATAGTTGTGTAAATGGGAATTCAACCATTGATCGTTCCCAAGCAAAATCAACTTTCACTCCTGTAAAACAGTAAAAGTAACACAGTTTAGATACAACTTGAAGGCAGATTGAGCATGACATCAACGACTAGGGATTCCAGTCACATTCAATTTTGTATAGGTCGCGATCGCGCAGACATCGTACAGATCCAAGAACTATTTAAAGCCGCCGCCTTTTGGGCGAGGGAACGCAAGATAGAAGATTGGGAAATTGCTATTGCCAACAGCGAACCAGTTGTTACAGTTTGGGACGGCTCACGGGCGATCGGCTTTGCCAGAGCCACCTCAGATGGCATCTATCGAGCCACCATCTGGGATGTCGCCATTCACCCGGATTACCAAGGTGCAGGACTCGGCCGTAAATTAGTGCAAACCGTCTTGAGTCACCCTCGGATGTGCCGAGTAGAGCGAGTTTACCTGATGACAACTTACAAACAAAGCTTCTACGAGCGCATCGGTTTTCAGCAAAACGCTAGCACCACCATGGTACTTGAAAATCAGCTTCTAGAAGAGAATCTCGAATTAGAAATTAGCAACGGCGAATTGCTAACTGCTAATTGTTAAATAATCACAAGATTGGCACCAAAATCTATAATTATGTAGGGTGCGTCAGGGCGCACCTTACTCCCTATAAATAATTTCCTTGTTTCATCTTCCCTTTTCCATCTTCCCGCCCTCCTTTAAATCTGTTAAATTTTTTGCCATCTTCCCCACCTCCGTTAGATCCCGTACATTGCGCGTGACCGAACTTCCTTCATCACAAAGTTGCCAAAGGAATAGAACACTGAGTCCGGTTAAAATTGCACTCTTCGGACTCAGAAGGCACAGCCAGAACCTCCAACTTTCCGCTCATCAAACTTAAAAGAGTCTGATTCATCAATAACCTCATTCCAGAAGACACCTGAGAATTATCGCTGCTCTTAGTAACATCACACTCCAAATCGTGCTTCAGCAAATCCCAAGACTCGCTCCAAGCACTCACTGAACGCTGATCATCCACCCAAATGTGAACGTATCCAGATTCCGGCGAAGCATGGGCAGACACAGAAATACTCCCCTCCTCCATCTGAGCCACAGCAGTATCTACCAAATGGACTAAAACTTGCCTAAACCTCGGCAAATCTGCCAAGACATAAATCTCCGGATCAGGCGGCAATATCTCCAAACGAATGCCGCGATTAGCAGCTTGCAAGTAAGTTAAATCATCAACCTCGTCAAAAACCTTAGCTAACTGAATCGGCTCAATATCCATCCTGTCAGTGCCGTGTTCAGTTTTAGCAACAGAGATAATTTCATCTATCAATTTCACCAGCTTGAGTGCCGCGACGTGAGCTTGCTCGACAAACTCTCGTTCCTCAGCAGGATCGTCGCACAAATCCGAGAGAATTAATTGCAGCGTACCAATCATAGTGCTCAGGGGCGATCGCAACTCGTGAGAAGTCCGAGCCAAAAAACCCGCCTTAAATTGGCTCATCTCCGATGCCATTTGATAAGCCAATTGAGTTTGCTTAAGTTGGTCGGAAAGAGCATCAAACTTCTCTAACTGAATTTCTTGAGGAGGTGGCGGCACTTTGGGTGCAGGTTCGGGCTGTTGCGAGCTTTTTTGCCGCCGGCGCCAAATCAAACTGCTTCCCAAACCCAGCCCCAGTCCCATACCTAAATATATAAAGTTGCTCCAGCCGATCGGCGCCATATTGCTTTGCCTTGGAGTTTAGCTTTTAGCATTCTAACTCGATCGCGCCTTGTCGCAATATTTCCCACTCGCTGCCCGTCCATTTAGCCACAGTCGAAGGCAAACTCGAAGCTGTTGTCGCTGTTGCTAATTCCGAAGGAACTAATGTCAAGACTTCAGGAAACTGAGCCTCAATTTCTGCCACCGATTCCAAAGGTGGCTGGCCGGATAAATTAGCGCTGGTAGTAGCCAAAGGGCCTGTCTGCTCTAGAATCTTGAGGGCAAGGGGAAAGTCAGGCACTCGTACTCCGATTGTAGTTCGATCAATGGGATTGAGAGCCGCCGGGACTTTGGCTGAAGCCGGCAGCACCAAAGTTAACGCCCCCGGCCAATAGGATTCGGCTACTTGCTGCCACAAGTTTAACTCTGCTGGACTTCCCTGCACGTAAGGCCACAAAGCCCTCGCCGATGCTGCCATCAAAATCAGCGGTTTGTCTTGACTGCGACGTTTAGCTGCAAAAATCAACTCCGAGCGATCGGGACGCGCAGCCAAAGCGGGTACAGTATCTGTAGGAAAACTGACGATATGATTGCCAGAAATTGCCCCCTGAACTAGGGCATCGATCGAAACTTGTGTCATGCCATTTTAGATTTTAGATTTTAGATTTTAGAAGTACGACATATTCTTGAAACCTAACGTCGATACGCTAAGGCAAACCGATCGATTCCTGCTAAATCCGAAAATATCTGAACTTCACCGTAACTCCCGTGACTTTGCAGCATATCAGCTACCGCCTCAGCCTGTCCCGACATCATCTCCACCAACCAAACTCCCCCGGATTCTAAATAATCGGGAGCCGTTTCTACCAAATGCCGGATGCAATCTAACCCGTCCAAACCGCCGTCTAAGGCCAGATGAGGTTCGTGCCTCAAAACTTCCGGTTGTAGAGTCAGAACCGTGCTGCTGGGGATGTAAGGCGGGTTAGACACCATGCCGCTAACGCGACCTTTGAGAAATTCTAGCGGTTCCCACCACGAACCTTGATAAAAATTAACTCGCGATTCAAAGCCCAAATTCTCAGCATTCAGTCGAGCAACTGCCAAAGCTTCCGAACTGCAATCTACCGCATAAACCCTAGCATTTGTCAACGCAGAAGCCAAGCCGATCGCGATCGCCCCGCTGCCCGTCCCCAAATCCACCCAATGCGATTTGGCAAATTCTCCCCCCCGAAGCTGGGAGAAGTTTAAATCTTCTCCCCCCCTTACTAAGGGGGGGTTGGGGGGGGTAGATTTTTGATTGATATTTTCTGCTTCTAAACGGCTTTTCACAGCTTCTACAGCCAAATCGATCAGCAATTCCGTTTCAGGACGGGGAATTAGCACCGCTGGCGTTACTTTGAGCGAAAAATGTCGCCAATGTGCAACTCCCGTTAAATACTGCACCGGCACCCGTTCCTGTAAGCGCCGCTGCCACAATTGAGCAAGTTCAGATAAAGACAACTTTAATTCAATTTTTGGCAAATCTTTAAACGACTCCAAACGCAGAGCCAACCTATCCAAACCAGCCAGCTCTTGCAGCAGCCAGTCGATTTCTGCTAGGGGAATGTCAGAGGTGATCGCCTCGGTTTTAGCTTGATTCACCCACTGCCAAAGCTCTAAACCAGAAACAAACATAATACTTTTTTGGAAGGGGTAATTGTTAATTGCTAACTGGTAATTAGTAATTAGTAAATAGTAGGTTGAGTCGAGAAACCCAACCTACTATTTCATGAGTAATAACTGATGACTGATGACTAATGACTGCTGACTAACTATTAGCGAGCCGGTCGAGCTGGAGCCGGGGCTGGAGCCGGTCGAGTTTGATTCGGAGCCACCTGTGGATTTTGGCCCGCACCAGCAGGTTGGAGCGATCGCACAAATTCCAGCGACTCCCGCGACGGAATCAAAATCATTTGGGTCAAAAACGGGTCGTTCTCAGTACGCAAAGCTTCCAAAACGCTCTCCAAGTTCACCACCTCAATCTTAATTGTGGCAGTCACGTTCGGCTGCTGCTGCTTAAAACGATCGACCATGCCCTGTAAATCCTCCTTGTTAAAAAACAAGGGAATCACCTCTTGCTGGCCTCGCTGAATCGTCAAATAACCATTTTCCGCGCCGCCTCTGGCCAAAAACAGAGGTACACCGTTGAACTCATTAACTTGTTGACCAGTCTGCTGAAGTACAGTTTTAGCCGACTGCACCTGCTGCGGAGCCGGAACGAAAGCAAATTGCACTTCCTCTGGCTTGCCTTTATTTGCTTGAGTGATCTGATAAATTTCGCCCAGGGATACTGGCATCACGCGCACCGTGGCCGCCAACTGAGGATTTCTGGTTTTCAGTTGATCGACAAAAGCTTGAGCATCTTTCTGGCTGATGAAAATTCCCGCCACGGAAGCATTACCAGTTTGACCCTGACCCTGCTTGGGAACAGAAGCGATCAGGGGCGCACCCTGAGCGTCTGTAATCGTAAATACCGGCACTGATCGCAATTTTTCCAAAATTTGCGGCTCCGGCAGTGCCAGTGCAGACATCTTGCCAATTGGGGAGGGGCCCAGCAGAGTGCAGCCGACAATTCCCAATATTGCGCCCAAACGAACTAATGATTTCATGTTTTTTCCATCAGGAGCGATCCTGAAACACATTAACGCAAAGACTGGCGACTTAACACGATCGGCAAAAACTGCCTCAATTTGTTTTCATTTTGACGAAATGTAAACATCAGAGACAGTTCTGCTTCAATCTATTATTTAACATTGTGCGATCGGGATGACAGGATTTGAACCTGCGACATCCTGCTCCCAAAGCAGGCGCGCTACCAAGCTGCGCTACATCCCGGTGTTATAGTTAGCTAACCTCTAACAATTAACGCACAAAACCGCTTGCTTGTCAAGCTTTATTAAATATTTAGTTCTCGATGCAGCTAAGGCGAAGTTTTTTTTAGGTTGTGCGGTTTGCTCCCACCCAAAAACCCATACCACCCCCTAGCTCCTATCGTGCTCTGCTCAAATCGACTGACAATACTTGCACAGCTTCATAACGGCCCTGATGCCGAGATACATCCACGTCTCACTGACCGCACCGCACAGGTGCATTCGGTGTTGGCAGCGTCAATATTGTATTGTATATCCTCAACAAATCAACGCCGACCTGCACCTTGCTTGCTAATCTGGATACCAAAACATACCTTTAATCCCCTCTGGATCGGACATAAAGCCCAAATTGCGGTAAAAATCCACCACTTGAGGGTCAGCAAATAAGGTAATGTTGCTGATATCTTCACTGCGGAGTTTTTTAATGATGTATTTCATCAGCGCCTTGCCCATGCCTTTGCCCTGGTAGTCAGGATGAACTACCACATCCCAAAGCGTGGCATTAAAAGCATGGTCTGAAGTCGCTCTGGCGAAACCCACCAGCCGTCGCTGGCTGCCCCGCATCTCCCACATAGAGACGACTAGGAAGCTGTGCTGAATAGCTTTTTTGACTTTACGCAGGGGACGGCGGGACCAACCCACTGCATTACAAAGTTCTTCGAGTTCGTAGAGGTCAATGTCCCGATCGCAACTGAAAAAGATGCGAGCGTTGCCGCTGGCGGGTTTGCGAAACGTTGGGGAAAGCGGATCGCCTAACCCAACAGCCACATCTTCCTCAAAATCCGCTGTTTGGGGTACAGAGGCAGACTCAGAACTACTAAATAAGTTTTTCCAAAAACCCATGCAGGCGCGGTTAAGGTAGTAGAAGTTGGACGACGAGAAAGAGAACCAGACAGATAAACCCACTCCAATCGGCGTAGGATCAATTGCCGGTAGCCTCTTGAGGAACAGTTTACGGTACACTCATCTTACGCCGAAAACAGGGATTTGTCGTCCAACATTGAGTCTGCGCTTTTTTGATTCTGTCAAGTTTGGTAGAACTGTTCTGCTAGCCAGTGCCCGGACAACCCGCTTTTAAGGTAAAATTTGTTGCCGAACCAGGACAGAGGCATTTTGGGAAATGCTTCTTTTGAGTGCCGCCGATCGCGCCGGAACTTATACCCTTGGTGGGAAATACCACTGGAATGGCGCAACGGTGACATTCTCGTGATAAGTTCTCTGACAGATTTGACTTTTGCTTTTAGTGAGGAGACGGGCACAATTTAAGTCGAATCGTCGAATCGAAAATCCCATTGCCATAAGGCATGGAAGAGTCCATACCTATTATATTTCCCGCACCTTCTCCTCAATTATGGCTTCGGGTTTAAAACCATCTACACTAGAACTTCTCAAGCGCTTTAACCGAGCGTTTCCGCAGTTTTATGAGCAATTTGTCAGCAGTGAAATCCAACTGCAAAACCTCAAATTAGCTTACCAACTTTACAAAACTCGGCAAGCAGTCATCGAAATCCGAGCCGAAGGTAATAAAAGTGCGCTGCATTTTGCTTACCGGAACCAGTCTTTTCTACTGAGCGATATTTTTGGAGTGCTCGCGGCCTACGGACTGACAATTCACAGTCTGAGTTTGTACGGTCAAATTTACCCGCCCATGCTGGTATTTATCAAATTGGTAGTATCTCGCGGTGGCAAGGTACTGGCAGATAAAACAGCAGAAAATGTCTGTAGAGCCGTTCGAGAGGCATTGGCGGGACATTTTGAGGTTGAAGAGATGTTGGCGGTGGAATTTAATTTAGACGCGGGTTTGGAAGATGTGGCAACTGAATTCTACGTCGATCCGGTTTTCCACTTGCCAGCTTTGCTGATTGAAGCAGATAATCAACCTGGACTTTTTTACAAAGTTATGTATGCCATATGGCAAGAGGATTTGTTGGTAGTAAATGCTAATTTGTTGGTTTGGCGGGGGCGAACTCGCCTGATTCTCTACTTGTTGGGACCCAATGAAAGTTTAATTCCTGAGTATCTGGGGCAGAAAATCGCTGAGGGGGTGCGACAAAGATTGCTAGGCGAGCGATTTTAGGGATACCACTGACTAGGCGTGAACACCTGGTTTTTGGTCAAAACCTTAGTGTGGAGAAAGTTAAACCAAGCCGATCGCCCGATCGAACTACTGATACCTCTGTGTTGATTTCGGGATAGGATAAAATTATGGCAACCATCGACATCCTAGGGGTTCGGCACGCTTACGATTTGACGGCTCCGACTGCAACTTCCCCGGTTCTGGTATTTGTCCACGGCTGGCTGTTAAGCCGTCGCTACTGGCAACCTTTGACCGATCGCTTGGCACCAAACTATCAGTGCCTTACCTACGATTTGCGGGGGTTTGGCGACTCTCAATCGGACTCCGGCGACGCTCGCCCATGTTCCGAACCGCTAAATTCCTGCTACACTCCCGTAGCTTACGCTCGCGATTTGGAAATTTTACTCGAAAAACTCGATATATCTTCTGCTTGGCTGGTGGGACACTCTCTGGGCGGTACGATCGCTCTATGGGGAGCCAGCAAATTCTCCGAGCGCGTTAAAGGCGTTGTCTGCATCAATGCAGGGGGCGGCATCTATCTTAAGGAAGAATTCGAGCGGTTTCGAGCGGTCGGCAAGCAGCTAGTGACAATGCGTCCCGGCTGGCTACCTCGCTTGCCCTTAGCAGATTACGTATTTGCCCGCGATTCTGTAGCCCGCTCGATCGGCAGATCCTGGGGACGGCAGCGCTTAATAGATTTCGTGGCAGCTCATCCAGAGGCAGCTTTGGGGGCTTTGTTGGATTCCACCACAGAAGCGGAGATTCACCTATTGCCACAAATTGTCTCCCAACTCAAACAACCTGTTTATTTTATTGCCGGTACTAAAGACAAAATTATGGAACCAAAATACGTGCTGCATTTGGCTAGCTTTCACTGGATGTTCCAAGGTTGTGGCGAGAATGTCCTTCAGCTTCCCGATTGTGGCCATTTGGCAATGGTGGAACAGCCGGATGCAGTGGCTAGTTATCTGCAAAATATTCTGAAAGAACATGATTAGATGGCATGGGGCATGGGGCATGGGGCATTAAAACTTACAAATAATCAATAACCAATAACCAATAACCAATAACAACTGACTTCTTCCTTAATCTAAAATCTGTTATGTTAAATAGATAAGTCTGCCCGATCGCCCTCTTCGGACAGACGTTTCAATTAAATAGTGGCTTTCAACTCTAAATTCTAATTCTGCTTAAATATCTGTGCGCGTTAACCTCACCGATCGGCAACAATACATCCTTTGGGCAACGGTTCGCCACTACATAGCTACAGCGGAACCCGTTGGCTCAAAAGCTTTGGCTGACGAATTCAACCTCAGCGTCAGCCCAGCTACCATTCGCAATGCGATGGGGACTCTTGAAAAAGCTGGACTGCTTTATCAGCCCCACACTTCGGCAGGACGAGTCCCCTCTGACTCCGGCTACCGAATTTACGTAGACCAGTTGATTCAGCCGTCTGATACGCTGGCGCGCAAGGTGGAACAGGTACTAGACCAACTCAATTGGTCGGATGGTCGCATGGACGCGGCACTCCGTGGCGCTGCTCAAATCCTGGCAACTATCAGCGGTTACATAGCAATGATCACCATACCGCAAACCAATATGGCTTGCTTGCGCCACTTGCAACTGGTGCAGCTAGAGCCGGGAAAGGTGATGCTGATCGTGGTGACGGATGCCTACGAAACTCAGTCGGTTTTGGTGCAGTTGCCGAGGGACGCAGAAGGTAACACGCCTGATGTCGAAATCGTCGATCGCGAATTGCAGATTTTGTCAAATTTTTTGAACACCAAGTTGCGGGGACGATCGCTCTCGGAACTCTCGGCTGTAGACTGGAGCGAGTTAGACCGGGAATTTGAGCTGTACGCTGAGTGGATGGGAACCATGCTGACTGCTTTGAGCAGCCGCCAAAGCCATCCAACCTACACGCGGATTCTGATCGGCGGTCTGGCAGAAGCGCTGCGCTTGCCTGAGTTTTCGCAGTTGCAGCAAGTTCAAACCCTGGTGCAATTGCTCGAACAAGAGCAGGAACTGCTGTGGCCTTTGATTTTTGAATCGCCGGAGTTGGACACGCCAGGGAAGCGGGTAACGGTGCGTATTGGCTCGGAAAATTCCTTGGAACCAATTCGTGGCTGTACTCTGATTTCTTCGACTTACCGCCGGGGATCAGTGCCGGTGGGTAGTGTTGGGGTTTTGGGGCCGACGCGGATGGTTTACGAAAATGCGATCGCGGTGGTGGAAGCTGCGGCCGATTATTTGTCCGAAGCTATTGGCGGAAATCGAGTTAGTTTTCCTGATGGCGATCGAGGGCGCTCGGATCATCCCTTGTTAGATGCACCCTAATTTGATAGCCCTAAGCTTAACTGGCTTGGGGTTTTATTGTCTGTAAATGTACTCACAACCTTTAAAAACAGGGTTTGGTGACAAAAAACCTAGGCTTTTATCCTACATTCCACACCCTGGGGTCTTATAAGCATAATTACGCAGAAAACTATATCTTCAGAGTAACAAATTATGCCTTTAAAAAGTGATTTATCCGTCAATATACGGTATTATAGTATGATTTATAGTTTTATTGGTGGATCAAAATAAGTAAAAACCGATAGTGACAGTTGAGGGTGCAGAATGTAGGTTTGATACTCTTTTTGGGGTAAGAAACTAAAGCTTCGCGCTTGACAAGAGAGTTTCGTAAACAACCCTGTTTCTCCGTCCATGAGCCGCTAGGAAAGTGGCAGAAGTTAGGGGGAAGCGACTTTCCGGCGATTGGGAGAAAAAGATTGCGATGGCGAGCGATCGCGCATTTACAGAAAGTGGTCGCGGAGTGTTAGTCAAATGGCAGGTTTAGCAGCCGAACTGATGAGTTATGTTGCAATCCTGGTGGGCGATCGCTCGCTCTAGGGATAGCGGCTGCGACAAATAAATTGAGGAGGCGCGAACCTCGCGCTCGTCGCTTCCCAAGGTAGCAGAATGTCAAAATATTAAGACATTTTAGAGAGTTTGTCAAAAACAACTAAAAAAGATTAGTGTGGAGATGAAAGCAATATTTCTTTGGGGAATAGCCCGGGTTAGACAACTGCACATAACTTGCAGTAAGTTTGGCTTAATTGCCACTCCATAAAAAATTTAACCGCTGAGTTAAGATCGAAACGAAATTTAGGGAATTTTCTTTTAACATTCAATGAAATCGACTGATAAAACTAAGAATACCTTTGCGATAACAACGCCTCTGTATTATGTAAACGATTTACCTCACGTTGGCAGCGCTTATACGACTATGGCTGCGGATGCCCTAGCCCGATTTGAGCGGCTGCGGGGCAAATCTGTTTTGCTGGTGACGGGGACGGACGAACACGGACAGAAAATTCAGCGCACAGCCGAGAGTTTGGGACGATCGCCCCAAGCTCACTGCGATTCAGTGGTTCCGGCGTTTGAGGCGCTGTGGGAGCAACTCGACATCCAGTACGATCGCTTCATCCGTACAACTTCGCGGCGTCACGAGTACATTGTCAAAGAATTTTTCCAGCGCGTCTGGAACTCCGGCGACATCTACTTGAACCAGCAACAAGGGTGGTACTGCGTCTCCTGTGAAGAATTCAAGGATGAACGGGAATTGTTGCCGGGAAATCGGTGCTCCGTCCACACCAGCAAGGAAGTTGAGTGGCGCGACGAGGAAAATTACTTTTTCCGTCTGTCCCGGTATCAAGACCAACTGCTGGCCTTGTACGCAGAACGTCCCGACTTCATCGCGCCGGAAAGCCGACGCAACGAAGTGCTCAGTTTCGTCAACTCTGGACTGCAAGACTTTTCGATTTCTAGAGTGAATCTCGAATGGGGTCTGCCAATGCCAGTTGACCCCAGTCACAGCATCTACGTCTGGTTTGACGCTTTGCTGGGATACGTCACCGCCTTGCTAGATCCGGACAGCGACCCGATTTTGGAGAATGCTTTATCTAAATGGTGGCCGATTGACTTGCACTTGATCGGCAAAGATATTCTTCGCTTCCATGCAGTTTACTGGCCGGCAATGCTGATGTCAGCAAATCTGCCGATGCCGGGTCGCGTCTTCGCACACGGGTTTTTGACCAAAGACGGCAAAAAAATGGGGAAAACAGAGGGTAATACTTTAAACCCTGTCGAATTGGTCAACAAATACGGCGCTGATGCAGTGCGTTACTATTTTCTCAAAGAAATTGAGTTCGGAGAGGACGGCGATTTTAACGAAACTCGGTTTATCAATATATTGAATGCTGAGCTAGCAAATGATTTGGGAAATTTGCTTAATCGTACCCTAAACATGGCTCGCAAATATTGCGGTGGCTCCGTACCGAAGGTGTTGGCAGAAAATATTGACGGCGACAACCTTCTCAAGGCTATGAGCCTGGATTTGGGCGAGCAAGTAGCGAGTTTTTACGAAGAGTTAGCTTTTAGCAAGGCTTCCGAAGCCGTGCTTGCATTAGTTCGAGCCGGGAACAAGTTTATTGACGTGCAAGCACCTTGGAGTTTGTACAAGCAGGGACAGATCGAAAGTGTCGAACAAGTGCTATATTCTGTTCTGGAATCTGTTAGACTAGCATCTTACCTTTTATCGCCGATTATTCCGAATATCAGCAACGCTATCTATCAGCAGCTAGGTTTTTCAATTGACTTTAACGATCGAGTTACAGTTAACAGTTTAGCGAATTTTGCAGCTCATGCTGCCTGGGGCGCTTTGCCTGCAAACCAAACTCTGGGGGAACCCCAACCTGTTTTTAAGCGGCTCGAACTGCTGTAAACAGTACCTTCATAGTTGGCAGCCAGCGCTCTGGGTGTTATGACAGACTACGAATTAGCAGTTATTTCCTTACCAATCTTTCATAAAAATTGAGGCATAACAATCATGTTGAATAGAATAGAAAGCAACGACCTTTTTACGCCGGAACAGGTTCTAGAAAATCGCGGTCGAGTAGCAATTTTTATTGACGGTTCTAACCTTTTTTACGCGGCTTTGCAGTTAGGAATTGAGATTGATTACACTAAGCTGCTGTGCCGTTTAACTGCGGGTTCACGGCTGCTGCGCTCTTTCTTCTACACGGGTGTCGATCGCACTAACGAGAAACAGCAGGGGTTTTTGCTGTGGATGCGCCGCAACGGCTACCGCGTGATTTCTAAGGATTTGGTACAGTTGCCAGATGGTTCTAAGAAGGCGAATTTGGATGTAGAAATCGCTGTGGATATGATGGCTTTAGTGGGGTCTTACGACACGGCGGTTCTGGTCAGCGGTGACGGCGATTTGGCTTATGCTGTAGACGCTGTGAGCTATCGCGGCGTGCGGGTTGAAGTGGTGAGTTTGCGATCGATGACGAGTGACAGTTTGATTAATGTAGCCGATCGCTATATCGATTTGGAAATGATTAAGGACGACATCCAAAAAACATCGCGCCCTAATTATGCTTACCGCCCTTTATCGGGTCTGAGCTTGATGGAGGAACACGACGACAGATAGGGATTTGGTAAGGGGTAATTGGTAAGGGTTAATAGGTGATGGTTAATGGGTTGAATTCTGGAGAATTAGAAGTTAAAAATTTAGAGAAAGCATAAGACATTTTTAATTTTTGATTAAGTGTTTTTCACTACCAAATTATCAATTACAAATTAACGATTACCAATTCCCAATTCCCAATGATTAATCTCACATCCCCAAATCCCAATCTCAAATCCCCAAAATTGAGGCTGCTATTTTTAGTCGCACTGATTTTGGGGATTAACGCTTGTGCGGTTCCGCAAGAGACTCAAAAGAATAAATTAGCTGAGGATCTCCAAACTGCTCAAGAGTCAAACAGCACTTTAACTTTAAACAAAGTAACTCTAGAACAAGCAAACGAAAAGGGCGAGACGTTCTGGAAAGTAAACTCGCAAAATGCCGTTTACAGCAAAGACAAAAAGATAGTTAACGTTCAGAAACCTGTGGGCAAATTGTTTCAGGACGGCAAAGAAATTTACGACATTCAGGGAGAGACCGGGCAGGTATTTCAGGAAGGAAATCAGGTTTTTCTCAAAGGTAACATAGTCGCTACAGACCTAAAAAATGGAGTAGTTTTGCGCGGAAATGAGTTGGAGTGGCGGCCGAAAGAAGATGTTCTAGTTGTCCGTAACAATTTGACTGGAGAGAACAAACAGGTAACTGCTTCAGCGAAGGAAGCGCGGGTTTTCAGTAGGGCTAAGAGGATGGAGTTATTCGGATCTGTAGTGGCGAAGGTTAAAGATCCGGTTTTGCAATTGCGAACCGAGCACTTAGTGTGGTTTGTGGAGCAACAAAAGGTAAACAGCGACCAACCGACTCAAATTGACAGATACAAAGATAAAATAGTAACAGACAGCGGTTTTGCCGACCAAGTAGATGTAGACTTAAAAACCAAGATTGCGACGCTGACAAAAAACGCTCAATTGATGCCATCAGACCCGCCGCTGCAAATAGAAAGCAGTTTGATGAGTTGGAATTTTCCCGCGCAATCTGTGGTATCGCCTGGGCCTGTGAAGGTTTTTCACCGCGTGGAAAAGGTGACGATGACTGGGGATACGGGGCGGGGAGATTTAGAGAAAAAAATCTTTTATTTGACTGGGAATGTGGTAGGAATTGGGGAAAAACGTCAAGCTCAATTAAATACCGATCGCGTAACATGGTATTTAACTAATCAGACTTTCGACGCCGAAGGAAATGTCGTTTACAAGCAACTAAATCCGGTGTTTAATTTAACTGGGCCGAGGGCGGCGGGAGAGTTGAAAAATCAAACTGTGATTGTCAAAGGCGACGGTGGCGGTGGCCAAGTGGTTACGGAATTTGTACCGGACGAGTACAAGGGAACTTTGGGACAGTAGATGGGATTACAACCGCAGATGTTGGCAGATGAGCGCTGATGAACGCAGATATAATGAAGATTAGGAGTGCGAATTAAATAATTTACACAAGTTTGTGGGGAGTAGGTGTTGGGCGTCCCGCCCGTCCAGAAAGGGCGGGCGGGACGCCCATCCCACAAGAACCATCACGCATTGTAAGTTATTTAATTCTCATTCCTTAGATTGAGTAAGGAGGGGTTGGGATGACGACAACTTTAGAAAAGTTAGAAGGGCTCGATGAACCTATCTTAATTGACGAGTTGAGTTGGAGAGAGTTTAAGGTTGTTGAACAATTGCTCTCGCGTCCGGGGGTGAGGCTGTCGTTTTTAGATGGGGTACTAGAGATTAGACGTATGCCTGGAAGAAAACACGAAACTGCCAAACAGCGGATTTCAATGCTGGTGGATCTCTATTTGGAATATGCAGGGATTGACTTTACGCCAACTGGCTCGGTGACGCTCGAAAGTGAAACTGGAAGGGTGAAGCGAGAAGCGGATTTGTCTTACGAACAGGGCTATTTCATTCTAGTGTAAGGCCTGATAGAATAACAGATTAATCTCACTGAGGGTTCAGGTCAAAATGTCCC